>NZ_JAGTJY010000036.1:30523-38300 GCF_018195695.1 Achromobacter sp. Marseille-Q0513
CGCCTACAACGTGCCGCGCGACGCGCTCAAGGTCGTGACCAAGCGCCAGCCCACCGAACAGGAAATGGACGATCTGGCCTTCGCCTGGAAGGTCGCCAAGTACGTCAAGTCCAATGCCATCGTGTTCGTGGGCGGCGGCATGACGCTGGGCGTGGGCGCCGGCCAGATGAGCCGCATCGACTCGGCCCGCATCGCCTCGATCAAGGCCGAGAACGCCGGCCTGACGCTCAAGGGCTCGGCCGTGGCGTCGGACGCCTTCTTCCCGTTCCGCGACGGCCTGGACGTGGTGGTGGCCGCGGGCGCGACCTGCGTGATCCAGCCCGGCGGCAGCGTGCGCGACGATGAAGTCATCGCGGCGGCCGACGAGCACGGCATCGCCATGGTGCTGACCGGCACCCGTCACTTCCGCCACTGATGCGCATCCTCGGCATCGATCCCGGCCTGCGCCGCACCGGCTTCGGCGTGGTCGATGCCGATGGCATGCGCCTGCGCTACGTCGCCAGCGGGACCATCGTGGTCCCGCCGTCGCTGGCGCTGTCCGAACGCCTGAAGGTCATCCTGGACAACCTGCGCCAGGTGGCGCAGGAGACCCGGCCGGACGTGGCCGCGCTGGAAATCGTCTTCCTGAACACCAACCCCGCCTCGACCCTGCTGCTGGGCCAGGCGCGGGGCGCGGCGCTGTGCGCGCTGGCCGACAGCGCGCTGGCCGTGCACGAATACACCGCGCTGCAGATCAAGAAAGCCGTGGTCGGCACCGGCCGCGCCGCCAAGGAACAGGTGCAGATGATGGTCCAGCACCTGCTGTCCCTGGACGGCACGCCGGCCCCCGACTCGGCCGACGCGCTGGCCTGCGCCATCTGCCACGCGCACGCCGGTCCGCTGCAGGACAAGCTCGGCCGCCTGGGCGCTGCGCTGGGCGGCGGCCAGACCCGGCTGCGCAACGGCCGCCTGGTCGGCTGAGCCACCCCGCCCTCCCGCGGCCCGCGCCGCGCGTATAGAATCCCCGCATCCCGCCGCGCATGCGCGCGGCTCCACCTTTCACGCCATCTTCCCGCCATGATCGGACGCATCACCGGAACCCTGATCGAGAAACTGCCGCCCACCGTCTGCGTGGACGTCAACGGACTGGGCTACGACATCGACGTGCCCATGAGCACGCTGTACGCGCTGCCCGAGAACGGCGCGCGCGTCACGCTCTACACGCACCTGACGGTGCGCGAGGACGCCCACATCCTGTATGGCTTCGCCACGGCCGGCGAGCGCAGCGCCTTCCGCGAGCTGATCAAGGTCAGCGGCATCGGCGCGCGCACCGCGCTGTCGGTGCTGTCCGGCCTGTCGGTGGCCGACCTGGCCCAGGCCATCACGCTGCAGGAATCCGGCCGCCTGACCCGCGTGCCGGGCATCGGCAAGAAAACGGCGGAACGCCTGCTGCTGGAAATGCGCGGCAAGCTCGGCGCCGACATCGGCGCCCAGGCGCATGCCACGCCCGACAATCAGTCGGACATCCTGAACGCGCTGCTGGCGCTGGGCTACTCGGAAAAGGAATCGCTGTCGGCGCTGAAGACGCTGCCCGAAGGCGTGGGCGTGTCCGACGGCATCAAGCTGGCGCTCAAGGCGCTGGTGCGCTGAGGGCGCGGCCCGCGCTAGCCGCGGGCGCTACAGATAGCTGGGCGCCACTGTTTCCAGCCCGGTCGGCACCACCCGCAACTCGGGCGCCATCGGCCCCGAACAGACGTTGTCGCGCCGCAGCGAATCCAGGTTGTCGCGCGACATCAGCGGCTCGCCGGGCAGGCATTCGAAAAACAGCGCCTGCAGGCGGCCCAGCCCCATCGGCATGGGCCAGACCTGACGCGGATGCCCGCTCCAGGCGGCGCACAGGCGCACGATCTCGCCCAGCGTGTACACCTGGGGCCCGCCCAGCTCATAGGCCTTGCCGCAGGCGTGCGTGTCATCCAGCGCCGCCGCCATCGCGGCCACCACGTCGCCCACGTAGACCGGCTGCATGCGCGCATGCGCGCCCGCCAGCGGCAGCACGGGCAGCCAGCGCGCCAGGCGGGCGAAAAGATTGGTGAAGTTGTCATCCGGGCCGAACACCACGGACGGACGGAAGATGGTCCAGCCGCCGTCGCGCCAGCCGTCGAGTTCCTGGCGGACGGCAGCCTCGCCGTCGCCCTTGGAACGCTGATACATGCTGGCGCCGGCGGAATCGGCGCCCAGCGCGCTCATGTGCAGCAGGCGCCGCACGCCCTGCCGCCGGCAGGCCTGCGCGACGCGCTGCGGCAGCGTCACATGGGCGCGCGCGAAATCGGAACCGTAGGGCTTGCCGGCATTGCCGTGCAGGATGCCGACCAGGTTGATGGCGGCGTCGCAGCCGCGCATCAGGCGGTCCAGCGTGGCGTCGTCGTGGACGTCGTCGGCCATGAGCGTGACGCCGGGCAGGATCTGCAGATCCCGCCCGCGGCCATAGCTGCGCGTGGGCACCAGGATCTGGTGCTGTCCGCCGCCGGAAAGCCGGGCGACCAGGCGACGGCCGATGAAGCCGGTGCCGCCGATGACAAGGATACGCATGAGCAGCCCCTGTTCGTCAGGATTCAGCCCGATTCTGCCTTGCGGCCAACGCATCCGCAAGCGCGCGCCGGCGTTGAAAAATCAAATGGAGAGCAGTTTGGCGTAGGCCGGCAGGTCGACGTTGCCGCCGCTGATGATGATCCCCACGCGCGCGCCGCGCACCGGCACCACGTTCTGCAGCACGGCCGCGGTGGACAGGCAGCCGGTCGGCTCCACCACCATCTTCATCCGTTCGGCGAAGAACTTCATGGTCGACACCAGTTGATCGTCAGTCACGGTGACGATGTCGCGCACGTACTTCTGGATGAGCGGGAAGGTCAGGTTGCCCAGGTGGGTCGTGGCGGCGCCGTCGGCCAGGGTCTTGGGCGCGGGAATTCGGACCACTTCACCTTTGCGCAGCGATTGCTGGCCGTCGTTGCCGGCCTCGGGCTCCACGCCGTAGACCAGGCAGCGCGGGCTCAGCGCATAGGCGGCCAGCGCCGATCCGCCAAGCAGGCCGCCGCCGCCCAGGCAGACGAACAGGTAGTCCAGCTCGCCCACTTCCTCGAACAGCTCCTTGGCCGCCGTGCCCTGCCCCGCGATCACGTCCTCGTGGTCGTAGGGCGGAATCAGCGTGGCGCCGGTCTCGGCCTGGATGCGGCGGGCGATTTCCTCGCGGTCCTCGGTGTAGCGGTCGTAGGTCACGATCTTGCCGCCGTAGCCCTCGGTGGCGGCGCGCTTGGCCGCGGGGGCGTCCAGCGGCATGATGATGGTGGCCTGCACGCCCTGCATGCGCGAGGCCAGCGCGATGGCCTGGGCATGGTTGCCGGACGAGAACGTCACCACGCCCGCGGCGCGTTGCGCCGGCGTCAGGCGCGCGATGGCGTTGTAGCCGCCACGGAACTTGAACGCGCCCATGCGCTGGAAGTTCTCGCACTTGAAGAACAGCGAGGCCCCGGCGATCGCATCGGCGGTGGCCGAGGTCAGCACGGGCGTGCGGTGCGCGTGGCCGGCCAGGCGTTCGCTGGCGCGGACGATATCGTCGTAGCTGGGGAGATTCGTGGGCAAATCAGGCTGCATGGGACGGGTCCTCAGATCGCGGGGGTCGAAACCCTGGGATCATATACCCGCCCAGGCCATCCCGCCGCGCGGCGGCCGGCCCGCCACGGCTACTTGCCGAACAGATCCCCGCTGGCGCTGGCCGTGCCGGCGGGCGGCGTCAACCCAAGGTGGCGCCAGGTGGTCAGCGTGGCGGTACGGCCGCGCGGCGTGCGCTGCAGATAGCCGTGCTGGATCAGGTAGGGCTCGATCACGTCCTCGATGGTGTCGCGCTCTTCGCCGATGGCCGCCGCCAGGCTGTCCACGCCCACCGGTCCGCCGTCGAACTTGTGGATGATGGCTTCCAGCAGCTTGCGGTCCATCAGGTCCAGCCCTTGCGGGTCGACTTCCAGCATGGCCAGGGCGCGACCCGCCACGTCTGCGTCGATGGTGCCGCGCGCCTTGACCTCGGCGTAGTCGCGCACGCGCCGCAGCAGGCGGTTGGCGATGCGGGGCGTGCCGCGGGCGCGGCGCGCGACCTCGGCGGCGCCGTCCGGCGTGATCTCGGCGTTGAGCAGGCCCGCGCTGCGCGTGACGATATGGCCCAGGTCGGCGGCGTTGTAGAACTCCAGCCGCGAGACGATGCCGAAGCGGTCACGCAACGGATTGGTCAGCATGCCGGCGCGGGTGGTGGCGCCCACCAGCGTGAAGGGCTGCAGGTCCAGCTTGACGCTGCGCGCGGCCGGGCCTTCGCCGATCATGATGTCGATCTGGAAATCCTCCAGCGCCGGGTACAGGATTTCCTCGACCACGGGCGACAGGCGGTGGATCTCGTCGATGAACAGGACGTCGTTCTTTTCCAGGTTGGTCAGCAGCGCGGCCAGGTCGCCGGGACGCTCCAGCACCGGGCCGGAGGTCTGGCGCAGCTGCACGCCCATTTCATGCGCGATGATGTGGGCCAGCGTGGTCTTGCCCAGGCCCGGCGGGCCGAACAGCAGCACGTGGTCCAGCGCTTCGCCGCGCTTGCGCGCGGCGGCGATGAAGATCTCCAGCTGTTCGCGCGCGCGCTGCTGGCCAACGTATTCCTGCAGCGCCTTGGGCCGCAGGGCGCGCTCGATGGACTCCTCGTTGGGCGACGCGGGCTGGGGCGCCACGATGCGGGCGGCGTCGGGACGGGAGGAGAGCGAATCGGACTGGATGGCCATGGTGCGGAAACGGCTAGGGACAATGCAACGAGCATCGTACCGTAGATGGCCCGGCCGAGTGCGCCGTCCCGCAGACGGGTCCGCTAGGCGGCGTCCGACAGGGGCAGCCGCACGCGCACGCACAGGCCGCCCGTCTCGGCCTGCAGCAGTTCCAGCGAGCCGCCGTGGGCGCGGGCGATGGCCTCGGCCAGCGCCAGCCCCAGGCCCACGCTGCCGGTGCGGGTGCGGGCGTCGTCCAGGCGGCTGAAGGGCCGCAGGGCCTCGCGACGGCGCTCGGGCGCGATGCCCGGGCCGTGGTCGGCCACGTCCAGCACCGCGTGGCGACCTTCCTGGTGCAGGGTGACATCGACCGGGGGCGCGCCGTGGTTCAGCGCGTTGCCGATCAGGTTGTCCAGCAGGCGGCCCAGCGCCACGGCGTCCGCCTGCACCACCAGGGCCGGATCCTCGGCGCCGTGCAGCCGGATGTCGGTGCCCGCGCCCTGCCAGGCGCGCACGCGCTCGCCCAGCCAGTCCTGCAACGCCATGGACGCATACCGGTAGGCCGCCGGATCGGTGCCGCGCACGAAGCCGATGAACTGGTCGACCATGTGCTGCATGTCCTGGAGATCCGCGCGCAGGCCGTCCTTGAGCTTGGAATCGTCGGCCAGCTCGATGCGCAGCCACATGCGGGACAAGGGCCCCTTCAGGTCATGCGGCAGTCCGGCCAGCAGCGTGCGGCGCACAGAATCCGATTCGGCCAGCGCGTCCAGCATGGCGTTGAAACGCTCGCCCAGCGCCCGGGTCTCGGTCGGACCGGCGGGATCCACGCGTTGCGGCTGTCCGGCGGCCAGGCGGTCGGCGGCGTCGGCCAGGCGCGTGAGCGGACGCGTGATATGCCAGGAAAACCCGACCGCCAGCAACAGCAGCAGGCCCAGGCCGCCCAGCCAGGCCGCGGCCAGCGGCGTCGACACGGGCGGGTCCAGGCGCTCCAGCGGGATCACCAGCCATTCGCGCAGGCGCGGCACGTCCTCGCTGTCGGAATTGGGCGCCAGCGAAATGAAGATCTCGGGCGTGGGGCCGCGCGACAGGGCCACGCGCGTGCCGTCGTTCAGGCGTTCATTGAGCTGCTGCACCAGTCCGCGCAGGTCGCGACGGACATCGTCGACCTCGGAGCGATAGGGCGAACCGCCCTCGCGGCGGTCGAGCATACGCTCGGCCGCGCGGGCGGCGGAGCGTTCCTCGTCTTCTTCGCGGGTCATGTCCCCCGGCGCGTGCGGCACGGGCGTGGCGTTGACCGTCGGCGGCCTCGGCCCGCCCCGGGGCGGCGGCGGATGGCGGCCGCCGAAGCGCTGCAACCGCGCCTCGATCGGCAGCACCCGCGACCACAGCCGCCACTGGTTCTGAGAGGCCGCGCGCACGAATTCCGCGCGCTCCTCGGCCGGCACCTGCGAAACGGCCGCGCGCAAGGTGCGGATCGTGGTCACGATATAGCCGATGGCCACGTCTTCCATGAACTTGTGGCGGAAATACGTGACCGTGACCAGCGTGGCGGCCTGCGTCAGCAGCACCGCCCCCAGGATCAGCAGAATCAGCCGCGCGCGCAAGGAGCGCGGCACCAGGAACCCAAGAGAGAATCGCATCACTTATCCAAACCGCCGCCACACCATATGCCACCCAACCAAACAATGCCCTCCCGCCGACCTGGGCAGCGCGGATCCGGCTCCGCCGGTCCGCAGTTGCGCCCCCTCGAGGGGGAAGCGCGCAGCGCTTCGGGGGTGGGCTTCATCCTTTATGGGGAAAAGCGGTAGCCGATGCCCCAGACCGTCTGTATCCAGCGCGGCTGCTTGGGATCGGTCTCGATCACGCGACGCAGCCGCAGGATGGCGATGTCGATGGCCCGGTCGTTGCGCTCGCCGCCATCGTCGTCGCGCGCCAGCGCCAGCAGGCGCTCGCGCGACAATGGCTTGCCGGCGTTGCGCACCAGCGCCTCGAGCAGATTGATTTCGCCGCCGGTCAGCTTGACCACCACCTGCTCGCGCGACAGCTGGCGGGTGGCGGGATCGAACACGAAGGGGCCGAAAGCGACCGGCGCGTCCTTGGTCAATGCGGACGGACCGCGCTTGCGGCGCAGCACGGCCTCGATGCGCGCCAGCAATTCGCGCGGATCGAAGGGCTTGCCGACATAATCATCGGCGCCGGCCTCCAGGCCGATGATCCGGTCCACCGCCTCGTCGCGCGCGGTCAGCAGGATGACGGGTATGTCCTCGCCCTGCTCGCGCAGCCGGCGGCAGGCGTCGGCGCCGTCGCCGCCGGGCAGCATCCGGTCCAGGACCAGCAGGTCGGGCGCATAACGGGTGATGCGATTGGCCAGGTCGCTGGCGTCCGGCGCCAGCAAAGTGTCGTAGCCGTGCCGGTTCAGGTAATCGGCCAGCAATTGCCGCAACGCCGGATCGTCATCGACAACCAGCAATTTGGTGTGGGGATTTTCCATGGATGCCATAGTGGGCCGCTCCGCGCCCGGCCGCAAGAGCCAGGAAATCATCTGAAATATACCTGTTGCACGACGTTTGCCGAATTTACCCGTCCTTTCCATGCGCGGGCGGCGCCGGACGGACCAGCCCCGTCGCGGACGTAAAATAGCTCCCGCTTGCAGCCGCTGGTCCGGTTTTCTAAGAATCGTTTACAGATATGGCGGCGCGCATTTTCTACACTGCATGTCTATGGCCGTTCCCGCATCCTGGCGCGGGCGGCTGTCGTGTGTCGCGCTGACGGCGGCTTGCGCCTGCCCGCTGGCGCCGGCCGTCGGCGGTCCGCTCGAAGCGCCTCCAACCTATCCGCCCTACGCCGGCGCCCCGCAATATGCCGCCCGCGGCATCGGCGCGCTGTCGCCCGTGCAGCCAGTGCCGGTGCGTCCGGCTCCGTCCTTCGACAACCGCGCCGTGCCGCTGGATCCCACGCCCTGCGACCTGCAACCGGCCGAGCCCGGCCAGGACAGCGCCGTGCAGGCG
>NZ_JAGTJY010000370.1:0-1221 GCF_018195695.1 Achromobacter sp. Marseille-Q0513
GCATCCGCTGGCGCATCTACCAGGACATGGCGGACAACTACGCGCTCAATCCCACCGCCGGCTTCAAGGCCTACCGCGACGCCTATCAGGGCCTGCCCGGCTCACTGGCGGCGCTGCGCGAAAAGGCGCTGAGCACGCACGGCCTGGACCGGCTGCGCCAGGATGCGCTCGACGGTACATTGCCGCAGGTATCGTGGATCTGCCCCACCAAGGCCGGCTCCGAGCATCCCAGCCCGTCCAGCCCGGCACAGGGCGCCGACTATGTGGCGCGCGTGCTGGACGCGCTGACCGCCAATCCACAGGTCTGGAGCCGCACGGTACTGCTGCTGATGTTCGACGAGAACGACGGCTTCTTCGACCACATGCCGCCGCCCGCCCCGCCCTCGCGCGATGCCCGCGGCGCGCTGGCCGGCGCCTCGACGGTGGACACGCGCGGCGAATACCACGAGATCGTCGCGGGCGTGGAATCCGACGACACGCCCGCGCACCGGCACGGCGTCTACGGCCTGGGACCGCGCGTGCCCATGTACGCGCTGTCGCCCTGGTCGCGCGGCGGCTGGGTCAATTCGCAGGTCTTCGACCACACCTCGGTGCTGCGCTTCATCGAGCAACGCTTCGGCGTGGCCGAACCCAACATCTCGCCCTGGCGCCGCGCCGTCTGCGGCGACCTGACCTCGCTGTTCGACTTCAGCGCGAGCGAGCCCGCCTTTCCCGGGACAACCCTGCCGGCAACCGCCGCGCGGGCCGCGCGCGCGGCCGCGCTGCCCGGCACCGCCACGCCCACCGCGCCGGACCAGCCGCCGCCCGCCCGTCAGCAGCCCGGCCTGCGGCCCTCGCGCGCCCTGCCCTATGCGCTGCACGCGCATGCGACGGCGCGCGGCCACGCGCTGACGCTGCGCCTGGACAATCCCGGCGCGGCCGGCGCCGTGCTGCATGTCTACGACCGGCTGCACCTGGAGCGCGGACCGCGGCGCTATACCGTCGAGGCCGGCAAGCACCTGGACGGCATCTGGGACACGGCGACGGACGACGGCCGCTACGACCTGTGGCTGCTCGGCCCCAACGGTTTCCATCGCCACTACGCCGGGCGTCTCGCCGCCGGCGCGCAGGCAGCGCCGGACATCCTGGTCAGCTATGATGCGCCCGGCGCACGCCTGCGCCTGACGCTGGCCAACCCGGGCAAGCGCGCCGTCGAATTCCATATCGCGGACGCCGCCTACG
>NZ_JAGTJY010000371.1:0-1213 GCF_018195695.1 Achromobacter sp. Marseille-Q0513
GCTGGTGGACCTGTGGAACGACGCCTTCGCCGTCCTGGGCAGGCGCAGCACCGGCACCGCCAAGGGCAACACCGCGCTGGTGCCGCCCGGTTGGAGCGGCACCCTGCCGTCCGGCATGCCGCGCATCGATGCGCCCACCAGCCACGTCCTGGCCCGGCTGCTGATCCAGGCCGACGGCCCGGCCGAATACCCGGCGGTGCACGCCCTGCAGGATGGTTTCGCGATCACGCCGCTGTCGCAATGGAACCTGCCGCCGCAGGCGCAGCGCGTGCGCGCCGACGGCTCGCTGAACATGAAGGTCTCGCCGCGCGAACAGGTCGAGTCCCTGCCGACCGACGCCCTGTTCGCCTACGCCTCCGAGCTGCTGCGCAGGAATCCGCCGCACGCCGCCGACCAGCCCGTGCTGGCCCGGCTGCGCGGCGTGGGGCTGATCCCCGGCCGTCCCTTCGACTTCGACAAGCTGGACCATCCCGCCAAGCAGGGCATGCGCCGGGGCCTGCGCGCCGCGCGCGAGCGCATGCAGGCCGCCGCCGGCGCCACGCTGCGCGAGGCCAACGGCTGGCAGCGGGAAGCGGGCGGCGTCGGCGTGTACGGCAATGCCTACATGCGCCGCGCGCTGGCCGCCCAGGCCCAGCCCGGCGCCAGCCTGCCGGAAGACCTGGCCACGCTGCTGCTGGCGGCCGACAGCCGGGGCGAGGCCGTGGACGGTTCGCGCCGCTATCACCTGCGCTTCGCCAGCGGCCAGCTGCCGCCGGCCGGCGCCTTCTGGTCGCTGGCGGCCTACGACGCCCAGGGCCTGCTGGCGCCCAACGCGCTGAACCGCCCGGCGCTCGGCAGCCGCGACCCGCTGCGCTACAACGAAGACGGCTCGCTGGACCTGGTCGTCGGCCACGAAGCGCCCGCGCCCGAGCAGCAGTCCAACTGGCTGCCGCTGCCGGCGTCCGGACCGGCGCAACTGCTGCTGCGCGTCTACCAGCCCGGCCCGGCGCTGCTGGACGGGCTGTGGACGCCGCCGCCGCTGCTGGCGGAAACGCTGCCCGAGGAAACCGCCGAGGTTGCCCCGCCGCCGCCGGCGCCCGCGACCGACGCCGATCCCAAGGCCGCGCCGGCGGCCGCAGCCGCCACGGCGTCATCGCCCGCCAAACCTGCGGCCCAGGGCAAGACCAGGCCGTAGCCCCAGCCGCGCCACTGACGGGCGCGGCTGGGGCTACGG
>NZ_JAGTJY010000372.1:0-1201 GCF_018195695.1 Achromobacter sp. Marseille-Q0513
CGGCGCGCCCACCTGGGCGGGGCCCGGCCCCAGCAGGGCAGGCCGGCTGCGCAATTCGCCCGGGGGCAACCGCGCGCCGAGCCGGTCCAGCGCTTGCAGCAGCGTCTCCGCATCGCCCAGCGCCGAGGCGCGCTGGTCCAGGATGGCCGTCGGCACGCCGACCTCGCAGCGCCCGTCGAGGGGCGCGAGTTCGCCGGCCAGCATAGCCAGCAGCGTGCTCTTGCCGCAGCCGTTGGGACCCTGCAGGGCCAGCCGGAAGGGGCCGGACAGGGTCAGCGACAGGGCCGGCGCGCCGGCGGGCCAGGGCGGGGTCGCCGCTTCCAGATGCAGCACGCGGCGGCCGGCCGGCACGGCGGTTTCGGGCAGGGCGAGCGCGATGGCGGCGGCGGGCGCGACAGCGGCGGTCGCCTGTCGCACGGCGGCGTCCAGCGCCTGGGCGGCGGCCTGCATGCGCAGCCGTTCGCGGCCGGCGTGCCGTTCGGCGTTGGCCTTCTTCATGCCCAGCAGGATGGGCGCCTGGTTGGCGTCGCGCGCCTGCCGCGCATTGCGCGCGCCGCGGCGCAGCTCGGCGTCGTGCCGCTGGCGCAGCGCCCGCAGGCCGGCATCGCGTTCTGCGCGGGCGTGGGCCAGCGCGGCATCGGCCGAGGCGGCCTGCTGTTCATGGTGCTCGCGGTAGGCGCTGTAGTTGCCGGCGTGCGCGGCCAGCGCGCCGCGTTCCAGCGCCACGATGTCCGACATTGTGTCCAGCAGGGTCCGGTCATGGCTGGCGACGATCAGGCCGCCGCGCCAGGCGGCCAGCCTTTCCATCAGCCAGCCGCGGGCGCGGGCGTCCAGGTGGTTGGTGGGTTCGTCCAGCAGCAGTCCGTCGGCGTCCTGCGCCAGCGCGCCGACCAGCGCCACGCGGGTCAGTCCGCCGCCGCGGACGGCGCCTGCCGGTAGTTCCGGCGGCCAGGCCGGCAAGCCGGCGTCCGCCAGCATGCGCGGCCATTCCTCGCGGACGCGCCAGCGGCCGTCCATCAGGTCGAAGTCGGCCTGGCTGCCTGTGCCGGCCTCGATGCGCGCCAGGGCGTGCAGCGCGGGCGTGACGCCCGCCACGTCGGCCAGCGTGACGCCAGGTCCGGCGGGCAGGGCTTGCGGCACCGCGGCGATGCGGCCGCGCCGCCCGCTGCGGCCCGCCCGCGGCGGCCGTTCGCCGTGCCGC
>NZ_JAGTJY010000373.1:0-1193 GCF_018195695.1 Achromobacter sp. Marseille-Q0513
CGCTGAACGCCGCCGTGGAAGCGGCCCGCGCGGGCGAGCAGGGCAAGGGCTTCGCGGTGGTGGCCAGCGAAGTGCGCGCGCTGGCCCAGCGCAGCGGCCAGGCGGCCAAGGAAATCAAGGGCTTGATCGACGACTCGGTGCAGAAGGTCTCGATCGGTTCGGACCAGGTGGAGGCCGCCGGCGCCACCATGCAGGAGATCGTCGCCTCGGTGCGGCGCGTCACCAGCATCATCAATGAAATTTCCAGCGCGTCCGAAGAGCAGTCGCGCGGCATCCAGCAGGTCAACCAGGCCGTCTCGCAGATGGACAGCGTGACCCAGCAGAACGCCGCGCTGGTCGAGCAGGCCGCCGCCTCGGCCGCATCGCTGGAAACGCAATCGCAGCGCCTGCGCGAAGCGGTAGCCGTGTTCAAGCTGCAAACCGGCCGCGTGATCGAGGCCGACAGCCCGGCGTTGGGCCGAGGCGCCGAGCCCGCGCTGCTGGGCGCCTGATCGGGGCCGCCGCTCGCGGCGGGCCGGGCAGGGCGCTTGCGCCGCGACGCCGCCGGCTGGATCGGAGATTCCGGTCCGGCCGGCGGCGTTTCCGTTTTCAGCGTCCACGCATGAATCGGGGACAAAAGATGCCGCCCGCGCCGGGCGGGCATAGAATATCGGTTTGCCCACCCGCACCGCATACCTACAGGATTTCGCGCCATGAACGCACGCATCCCCGACGACGCCCTGCCTCCCACCCTAGACCCCAAGGCGCTGCAGGCCTTCGTGGACGACAAGTGGGACAACGAGATCATTCCCGCGTTGACCGACTACATCGCGGTCCCGGCCAAGAGCCCGGCCTTTGACGCCGACTGGGAAAAGAACGCCTTCATCGAGCGCGTGGTGCGCGACGCGGCGCAGTGGGTCGAGGCGCAGAAGGTCTCCGGCCTGACGCTGGAAGTGGTGCGCCTGCCGGGCCGCACGCCCGTCATTTTCTTCGACGCGCCCGCCACCCGCAGCGACAACGGCGACACCATCCTGCTGTACGGCCACCTGGACAAGCAGCCGGAATTCTCCGGCTGGCGCGCCGGCCTGGGCCCCTGGACCCCCAAGCTCGAGGACGGCAAGCTCTACGGCCGTGGCGGCGCCGACGACGGCTACGCCGTCTACGCCTCGCTGACCGCCATCATGGCGCTGGACAAGCAGGGCGTGCCGCGCCCG
>NZ_JAGTJY010000374.1:0-1164 GCF_018195695.1 Achromobacter sp. Marseille-Q0513
CGGCAATGTCGTGAACAACGGCGGCCTGGTCTTCAATCGCGGCAACGGCTACGCCTTTGGCGGCGTCATCAGCGGCACGGGCTCGGTCACGCAGCAGGGCGCGGGCACCACGGTGCTCAGCGGCAACAACAGCTACACGGGCGCGACCACCGTGAGCGCCGGCGGCCTGTACGTCAACGGCGACCAGACCGCCGCCACCGGCGTCACCACAGTCAACAACGCCACGCTGGGCGGCAAGGGCGTGATCGGCGGCGACGTGACGCTGACGGGCAACAGCACGCTGTCGCCCGGCGACAACGGCCCCGCGCCGGGCACGCTGACGATCAAGGGCAATCTGGCGCTGGGCAGCGGCACGGCGCTGAATTACTCGTTCGGCCAGGCCAATGTGGCCGGCGGCCCCCTCAACGACCTGACCAACGTGGGCGGCAACGTTGCCCTGGGCGGCAAGCTCAACGTGGCGCTGTCGCCGGGCGGGCGCTTCGATGTCGGCATCTACCGCATCATCAACTACGGCGGTACGCTGTCCAACCCCGCGGGCCTGACGCTGGGCACGCTGCCGGCCGGCGCCAACGCCGCCGACTATTTCATCCAGACCTCGGTGGACAAGCAGGTCAACCTGGCCTACACCAATGGCCTGACGCTGAACTATTGGGATGGCGATGCCGGCCCGAAGAACAACAACCAGGTCAACGGCGGCGCGGGCACCTGGGTGGCGCCGGGCGGCGTCAACGACAACTGGACCGATGCCGCCGGCTCGGTCAATGCGCCCTGGAGCCAGGGCGCCTTCGCCGTCTTCACCGGCCAGAGCGGCACGGTGCTGGTCGACAGCACGAGCAACGGACCGATCAACGTGCAGGGCATGCAGTTCGCCACCGATGGCTATGTGCTGCAAGGCAATGCCGCCGGCGACAAGCTGACCCTGACGGGCACGCCCACGGGCGGCGGCGGTCCCAACGAGGCCGTCATCCGGGTGGGCGCGGGATCGGCCGACGGCGCCGGCTATACCGCCACCATCGCCGCCACGCTGGCTGGCGCGGCCAAGCTGGTCAAGACCGACCTGGGCACGCTGGTGCTGTCTGGCGTCAACACCTACACCGGCGGCACGGCCGTCAACGGCGGCACGCTGCAGGTCTCGCAGAACAGCAACATGGGCGACCTGGCGGG
>NZ_JAGTJY010000375.1:0-1145 GCF_018195695.1 Achromobacter sp. Marseille-Q0513
GGGAGTGTCAGAAATTCCGTGTTCAAGGCGGGCTTAGGAATTACACAGAAGGCCTGATGAACCGTTCCTGATAGAGGATAGCGAATTGGTTCATGGCCTGCTTCCAATCGCGAGCCGGCCGTCCCCAATCTGCGGTGATATTGCGCAGGGCCAGCCAGATCAGCTTTGTCGCGGCGTCGTCGGACGGGAAATGGCCTCGCGTCTTGATGATCTTGCGCAACTGGGCATTGATGCTCTCGATGGCGTTGGTCGTATAAATCACTCGGCGCACCTCTGGCGGAAATGCGAAGAAGGGAATCACGCGATCCCAGGCGCTGCGCCACGCGGCGCGGATCGTCGGGAATTTCTGCCCCCAGGGGCCTTCGGAGAAGGCATCAAGCTCAGCCTCGGCTGTCTCGGCGCTCGTGGCGGTATAGATCGGCCGAATGGCTGCGGCAAGCGCCTTGCGCTCCTTCCAGGTCGCGTAATCCAGGCTGTTGCGGATCAGATGCACGATGCAGGTTTGCAGCGTGGTCGCGGGAAAGACAGCGGCCAGGGCCTCGGGCATGCCCTTCAAGCCATCGGTCACGGCGATCAGGATATCGCCCACGCCTCGGGTCTTCAGATCATTGAAGACCTTCATCCAGAACTTGGCGCCTTCGGTGCCCTCGATCCAAAGGCCAAGAATGTCGCGTGAACCATCGGGCAACACACCCAGCGCCAGGTAGATGGCCTTGTTGCGTACGACCGCATCCTGGCGGATCTTGACCCGCAGCGCGTCAAAGAAGACGACCGGGTACATCGGTTCCAGAGGCCGAGACTGCCAGGCAGTGACCTCGGCCATGACCTCATCGGTCACTGAACTGATGAACTCCGGTGAGACCTCGGTGGCATATTGCTCCAGCAGAAATCCCTGGATCTCGCGCACCGTCATGCCTCGGGCGTACATGGCGACGATCTTGTCGTCAAAACCTGTGAAACGCCGCTCGTGCTTGGGGATAAGCAACGGAGCGAAGCTGCCGTCGCGGTCGCGCGGCACCTCGATACGCACAGGGCCTTCCTCGGTGAGCACCGTCTTGGCGCCCTTGCCATTGCGCTGGTTGGCGACATCGGCCGGCTTGGCCGCACCGCTCGGATAGCCTAGATGATGGTTCATCTCGCCTGCG
>NZ_JAGTJY010000376.1:0-1125 GCF_018195695.1 Achromobacter sp. Marseille-Q0513
GCTACCGGTGCCCAGCGCCAGCGTGCAGGCTCGCCAGCGCCTGGGCGAGGAACCGTTGGCTCAACTGTTTAGTTTGCTGACCCGTGCCTGGGGCCGTTGCCAGGCAGCATCGCAGCCGTTGCGGGTGTTGGCGGTGGACGGCGTGGTGTGGTCGACGCCGGACACGCCCGAGAATCGGCAACACCTGGGCAGTGGCAGTACGCAGCATGGCCCGCTACCCTGGCCACAGATCCGAGCCACCTGCCTGATGGACACGCATAGCCATGAGTTGCTGGACGCCAAGCTCGGGGCCATGGACTGCGGCGAACTGAGCCTGGCTACGCAATTGCAAGGCATGGACCACTCTATGACCCTGTTCGATCGGGCCTACTTCTCAGCGGCCTTCCTGCTGGATTGGCAAAGCGCAGGTGAGCAGCGCCATTGGCTGATGCGGGCCAGGGACAACTTGCGCCACGAGCCACTCAAACAGCTAGCCCCCGGCGATGCGCTGATCCGCATGCCGGTATCGCAGCAAGCGCGTAAATTACGCCCGCAGCTACCAAGCCATTGGCAGGCTCGGCTCATTGAGGTGAATGTGGGTGGGCGGTTGCGGCGCTTCATCACTTCGATGCAGGATCATCGCAAGTACCCCGCTCAGAAACTGGCCGAACTGTACCGCCAGCGCTGGGAGATTGAGCTGGGGTTCCGCGAGATCAAACAATCCTTGCAGGTGGGCGAGCCGGTACTGCGCAGCAAGCGGCCTGAGTTGGTGCGACAAGAGCTGTGGGGCGTGCTGATCGCCTATACCCTGCTGCGGCGCTGGATGCGCGAGATGGCCCGCGAACTCAAGGTCGAACCCCAGCGCATCAGCTTCCACACCGCGAGCTACGCCATCGTGAATCTGCTGAACGTCGCGAGCCTGGACTCAGCCGCAAACTTGCCCAAGCACTTGGCCGCTTTGCTGGCACAGTCTCGCTACTTCTTACTGCCACCTCGACGAACTGACCGAGCATTCCCCAGAGTCGTTAAAAATCGGGCGCATAAGTTCCCAAACAAGAAAAATGCCAGTCAGGGTTAACTGACTGGCATTGACCTCTCGGGTGGCTTTTTTTGCGTCGAACCCCCACGTGTTCCTTGCTTAATTCA
>NZ_JAGTJY010000377.1:0-1120 GCF_018195695.1 Achromobacter sp. Marseille-Q0513
CGCTGGCGCGGCCCGCGCCCGGCCCGACCCGCCCGCTGCCGCCGGTCGCGCCGGCCGTGGCCGTCGCGGCCAGCCCGGAATCCGAGGCCGAGATCTCGCTGCGCCAGATCGAGGCATTGGCGGACCAGGGGCGCGTGCAGGACGCGATCGCGCGCTGCGGCGCGCACCTGGAGCGCTATGGCGCCAGCGCCGACGGCTTCTATCTGCAAGGCCTGCTGCAGGACGCGGCGGGCGATGCCCGCCAGGCGCAGGCCGCCTACCGCAAGGTCCTGTACCTGCAGCCCAACCATCGCGAAGCCCTGCTGCACCTGGCCGCGCTGGTCGCCTCGGAAGGCGACCACGAGGGCGCGCGCAGGCTGCAGGCGCGCGCGGCGCGCCAGGAGGCCCGACGTGACTGAACTGCATGCCGCGCTGGCGGACGTGGACGACTGCTGGAACCGCATCGGCATCCGCGGCGACCAGAGCTGTCCAAAGCTGCCCGAACATGTGCATTGCCGCAATTGCCCGGTGTACGCCACCGCCGCCAAGCGCATCCTGGACCGGCTGCCGCCGCAGGCCGAGCTGGAGGGCAGCGATACCGTCGGCGATCCCGCCGCGACGGTGCGCGAACCCGCCTTGCGGCGCGCTTCGCTGTTGGTGTTCAGGTTGCACCGTGAATGGCTGGGTCTGCCGACCCGGGCGCTGGACGAGGTGGCCGCCACGCGCCCGGTGTTGCCGCTGCCGCACCGGCGCGATCCGACGGTGCTGGGCGTGACCAATGTGCGCGGCACGCTGACCGTCTGCCTGTCGCTGGCGCGGCTGCTCGGGCTGGAGGCGGCCGGGCCCGAACCGCGCGAGCGCGCCGGCGCCGCGCGCATGCTGATCTTCGGCGGCGCGGGCCGCGCCGTGGTGCTGCCGGTGGACGAGGTCGAGGGCATCCATTCCGTCGACCTGGAACATCTGGAGCCCTTGCCGGCCACGGTGGCGGGCGCCAGCCTGAAATACTCGCGCGGGGTGGCGCGCTGCGGCGGCCACAGCGTGGGCGTCCTGGATGAAACCTTGCTGATGCAAGCCTTGGAACGGAGTCTGGCGTGAACCCGGACCAGATGCGAGACGCGTCCCTGCTGGAACAGTTCCAGCA
>NZ_JAGTJY010000378.1:0-1108 GCF_018195695.1 Achromobacter sp. Marseille-Q0513
CTACGTCGACGCGCTGCGCAGCCGCCTGGGCAACGTCGCGCTGGTGGTGTGCCTGGACTCGGGCGCCGGCAACTACGACCAGCTCTGGATGACCACCTCGCTGCGCGGCATGGTCTCGGGCACGCTGGAAGTCCAGGTGCTGGACGAGGGCGTGCACTCGGGCGACTCCAGCGGCGTGGTGCCGTCGTCGTTCCGCATCCTGCGCCACCTGCTGGACCGCCTGGAAGACAGTTCCACCGGCCGCCTGCTGCCGCAGAGCCTGCATTGCGAGATCCCGACCGACCGCGTCGAGCAGGTGCACGCCACCGCGCGCATCCTGGGCGACGAGGTCTGGCGCCGTTTCCCCTGGAGCTGCGGCGCCGACGGCGGCTTCGTGCTGCCCATGACCACCGAGCCCGAACAGGCCCTGCTGAACCGCACCTGGCGTCCGACGCTGTCGGTGACCGGCGCCGAAGGCCTGCCGCCGCTGTCCAGCGCCGGCAACGTGCTGCGTCCGCGCACCGCCTTCAAGCTGTCGCTGCGCCTGCCGCCGCTGGTCGACGCCGTCGCCGCCTCGCAGGAGATCAAGGCGCTGCTGGAAGCCGACGCGCCCTATAACGCCAAGGTCATCTTCAAGGCCAACGAAGGCGCCGCCACCGGTTGGAACGCGCCGGCCTCGGCGCCTTGGCTGACCCAGGCGCTGGACGCCGCCTCGCAGGCCTACTACGGTTCGTCCTGCGGCTACATCGGCCAGGGCGGCACCATCCCGCTGATGAGCATCCTGCAAAAGGGCTTCCCCAAGGCGCAGTTCATGGTCTGCGGCGTGTTGGGCCCCAAGTCCAACGCCCACGGCCCCAACGAGTTCCTGCACATTCCCTACGGCAAGAAACTCACCGCCGCCGTGGCCCAGACCATGGCCGCGATGCCGGCCGCCTGATCCGCCGCCCGCCCGGCCTTGCCGCCGGGCAGGCGCGGCAAGGCGCGGGCCGCGCGGGCGCTTCAGCCCGCGCTTTTCTTTTCCGGAATCCCATTCATGATCACCACCTCCGACGCCTACGCCAGCGTGCTGGAAGAAACCCAGCACTGGCTCAACCAGGCCGTCATCGGCCTGGTTGAGCCAGTGCTGGGT
>NZ_JAGTJY010000379.1:0-544 GCF_018195695.1 Achromobacter sp. Marseille-Q0513
GGTCGGGGCCATGGCCATCAGCACGGCCTGGGTCAGGGCCGCGACGGGCAGCGCCATCTTGACCGCGTTGCGCAGGGAAGCACGCATCTCTGTTGAGTCCTTTGAATGTGAGAATGAAGGTGAGCGCCAACGCGAATCCGGATGAAGCCACGAATCGCGAGAGCGGGCGCATTCTGTAGACCGCCCTTCATTCGACAAACCATTCTCAAGAGAGCCTGAATCTCCGAGCGCCGGCAGGTCCGAACCCGTGCGCCGCATCTCGCCTCGCATCTCGCCTCGCATCTCGCCTCGCATCTCACCCAGCCGCGCCAATGCCGGCATGGCCCCGTCGATAAAAAAAAGCGCCGTCAGGGCGCCTTATTCCAACCGGACCGCCACGCCTTGCGCGGCTTCGCCGGGTTCTGGGGGATCCTCGTTTTCAAGCGCGCCGCCGCGCGGCAACAGCGGCATGGTCAGGATGAAGGTGCTGCCCTGGCTCGGCCGCGATTTCACCATCACTTCCGCGCCATGCCCCTTGGCCACGGCGGCCACGATGGCCAGGCCC
>NZ_JAGTJY010000379.1:554-1082 GCF_018195695.1 Achromobacter sp. Marseille-Q0513
CATGCCCACGCCGTCCTGGCAGTGCCTGCGCGCCCCGGCGGCCCGATAGAACGCCTGGCACAGCCGGGGCAAGGCCTCGGCCGCGATGCCCACGCCCTGGTCCGTCACGTACAGACGCGCGGCATTGCCCAGCCGCTGCGCGCCCAGCGCGACCCGCGTTCCGGAAGCCGAATACTTGACGGCGTTCTCCAGCAGATTGACCACGGCGCGCAGCAGCATGCAATAGTCGCCGGCGACCCACAGCGTTTCATCGCCGTCCCGCACGTCGATCGACACGCCCTTCTTGTCGGCCAGGGGCAGCACCTGGTCCGCCGCGCTGTGCGCCAGGTCCTGCAATGACACCGGCAGGAAACGCGACCTGTCCAGCCGCTCCGCGCGCGACCGCTGCATGAAGTGCTGCGCCACCGACAGGCCGTATTGCACCTGGTCCCGCACCGATCGCAGAAAGTCATGATGCACCGCTTCGGCCTTGTCCGCGCCCTGTTTTTCGACCAGCGCCAGAACGGCCGACAGGGGACTGCGCAGGTC
>NZ_JAGTJY010000037.1:0-38084 GCF_018195695.1 Achromobacter sp. Marseille-Q0513
CCTGCCTGCCCTGTTCGCGCTGCGCGATCCGGACAGCCACAAGGGCAGCTTCGGCACCGTCGGCGTGGTCGGCGGCGGCCCGGGCATGACGGGCGCCGCGCTGCTGGCGGCCCGGGCCGCGCTCAAGACGGGCGCCGGCAAGGTGCTGGTCGGCTTCGCCGAGGACGCCTCGCCCCTGCCCTGCGATCCGCTGCAACCCGAACTGATGCTGCGCGACGCCCGCTCGCTGCTGAACGGCAACTGGAACGTGACGACCTGGGTGGCGGGCTGCGGCATCGGCGACGAGCCCCTGGCCGCCGATCTGCTGTCGCGCCTGTTCGCGCGGCGCGGCCAGGCGCCGCTGGTGCTGGACGCCGATGGCCTGAACCTGCTGGCGCGCGGCCAGGTCGAGCCGCATTGGGGCGATGGCCCGGTCGTGCTGACGCCGCATCCGGCCGAAGCGGCCCGCCTGCTCGGCCGGACAACCGCACAGGTACAGGCCGACCGCCCCGCCGCCGCCCAGCAGCTGGCTGGCCGCTACGACGCCTGGATCGTGCTCAAGGGGGCCGGCACCATCGTCTGCGCCCCCGATGGCGGCTGGCGGCGCAACACCAGCGGCAATCCCGGCCTGGCGACCGCCGGAACCGGGGACGTATTGGCGGGCATGCTGGGATCGCTGATCGCCCAAGGCCTGCCGCTGGAGCAGGCCGTCGCGGGCGCGGTCTGGCTGCACGGCGCGGCGGCGGACGCCCTGGTCATGAACGGCGTCGGCCCCTGCGGCCTGACGGCGGGCGAACTGGCCGACGCCGCCCGCACCTTGCGCAACCGGGGCTAGGGTCCCCTAGGGTTGCCGCCGTCTTGGGAAAAAGCCCGTCCCGCGGGCTAAGTCCCTGGCACAAAAACATTTTTACAACATTCACATGGTTGGCCCCGTTGCGCCCGTTGCCTTTTCCCTAGGGTTATCCCTATAATGGTTTACCCCAAGACGAAACGGACTGGACTGGAGAACACCATGAGCGAACTGACCCTGAACCACACTGCCCGCCTGACCGACGCGCTGGAGCGCGACCTGCTCCGCGGCGCCCTCGAAAACCAACCCAACGCCCACCCGCTGCTGAGCCTGAAGAAGGCCAGCAAGGCTGTGGTCGCCGGCATCGCCGCCGTGTTCGCCTTCATCGACGAAGTCAACGAATCGATGAACCGCGCCCGCGCCGCCAGCTCGCGCTTCTCCGGTTCCCAGTGGTAAGAACCGCCGCGTCGGCCTGAACCGCGATAGATCTCCCGCGGTTGATGCCGGCGCGCGGTGGTCGGAACGCCCGCTGCCCGCGCAGCGCCCGTTCCGGCCCCAGGCGCCCTGCCCCTCACCGGGCGCCTAAGCGCCGGGGCAGCCTCAAGAGAGGCTGCCCCGGCGTTTTTCATTTCCTCGGCATTTCCCGCCCAGACCGGCGCGATCGCGCGGTCCATTCCCGTTTTTCCCTGTCATCTCGGCGTTTTCCCTAGCGCCGCAGCCTGTCCCCGCGCATTGACAGCGCGCGAAGCCCCTACCGATAATCGGCCCCTTGCCGTCGTGCCTGGCGCCAAAGACCCTCCGTAAGCCCCGGCAGGCCCGCTAGGTCACTCCCTCAAGCACGATCCGGTTCGTTTTCCATCCGGAGTTGTCACCATGAAGTTGCGTACCACGCTGGCCCTCGCGGCCGCCGCCATTCCGCTGGCCGCCGTCCAGGCCCAGACGCTGAAGATCGGCCTGTCGGCCGAACCCACCTCGGCGGACCCCCACTATCACAAGATGACCCAGAACGACGCGTTCTCGGCGCACGTCTACAGCTCGCTGGTCGGCCGCAGCGCCGACATGAAGCTGGTGCCGGCCCTGGCCACCTCGTGGAAGAACCTGGACGACCTGACCTGGGAATTCAAGCTGCGCGACGACGTCAAGTTCTCGAACGGCAAGCCCTTCACGTCCGAGGACGTGCTGTTCACCATCTGCCGCACGCTGAACAACGAGACCAACGTGTCGCAGTCCTACATGGACACGACCAAGCTGATCACCGACGTGCAGACGCCCGACGCGCACACGGTCATCATCAAGACCGGCGCCCCGTTCCCCCTGATGCCCGCCGAAATGGCCCGCTCGCTGCCGATCGTCTGGAACGGCATCGTCGAGCACGGCAAGCTGACCTTCGACCCGAAGAAGGGCTGCGGCGTGACCGGCGCCTGGCCCACCGTGGCCGACTTCAACAACGGCAAGGACGCCATCGGCACCGGCCCCTACACGCTGAAGTCCTACGTCAAGGGCACCGGCATCGAGCTGGTCCGCAACGAGAACTATTGGGGTCCCAAGCCCTACTGGAAGGAAGTGAAGTTCGTGCCGGTGCCCTCCGCCGGCCCGCGCCTGACCGGCCTGTTGTCGGGCGACTTCGACATGATCGAGAACCCGGCCGCCCGCGACCTGCAGCGCCTGAAGGACAACCCCAAGTTCGGCTTCGTGGCCACGCCCTCGACCCGCCTGGTGTTCTTCCAGCCCGACATCGGCCGCGCCCAGAGCCCCTTCGTGAAGGCCGCCGACGGCAAGAATCCGCTGCAGGACCTGCGCGTGCGCAAGGCCATCTCCATGGCCATCGACCGCAAGACCATCACCGCCCGCATCATGGACGGCATGGCCACGCCCGCCTACCAGTTCATGCCCGACGGCATGTTCGGCGCCCTGCCCAAGGCCGAGGAAATCAAGTACGCCCCCGAAGGCGCCAAGAAGCTGCTGGCCGAGGCCGGCTACCCGAACGGCTTCGAACTGACCATCTCGTCCACCAACGACCGCTACGTCAACGACGGCCAGGTCGCCCAGGCCGTGGCCCAGTACCTGTCGCGCATCGGCATCAAGACCACGGTCGACGCGATGACCGCCTCGATCTACTTCCCCAAGCGCGCCAAGCGCGAGTTCAGCTTCTCGATGGGCGGCTGGCCGGCGGAAACGGGCGAGGCCTCGGCGCTGTTCCAGCTGTGGGTGGCCTCGCTGGATTCGCCCAA
This sequence comes from Achromobacter sp. Marseille-Q0513, assembly GCF_018195695.1. Classification (NCBI taxonomy): domain Bacteria; kingdom Pseudomonadati; phylum Pseudomonadota; class Betaproteobacteria; order Burkholderiales; family Alcaligenaceae; genus Achromobacter; species Achromobacter sp. Marseille-Q0513. The sequence continues at coordinate 3,001 of NZ_JAGTJY010000037.1, forward strand.
CAGCCTGGGCACCAGCAACTACGGCGGCTTCTCCAACGCCGACTTCGACAAGGTCTACAAGCAGGCCATCGTGACGGTGGACGCGCCCAAGCGCGAAGCGCTGCTGCAGCAGTCGACCAAGATCGCGCTGGACAACGTGCCGCTGATTCCGCTGCACTTCGAAAGCAGCATCTGGGCGTTCCGCAAGGGCATCAGCTACGAAGGCCGCCGCGACCAGTTCACGCTGGCCACCTCGGTCAAGCCTGACGCGAAGTAATTCTCGCCGCCAGGAAAAAGCGCCCCTCGGGGCGCTTTTTTTATCGCTGGGCCGCCAGCAACCCGTCCAGCTCGCCGCACAGCAACGCGATGAACGCCTCGGTCCTGGGCGGCAGCACGCGGCCCTGCATCACCTGGATCTGCAAGGTGCGCGATTGCAGCTCGGCATTGGAGATCGGCACCGCCACGAGCTGATCGCGGTCCAGGCTGTGCGTCACCGAGATGTAGCCGCCCAGCATGATGGCGTCGGAGCCGTACACGAAGCCGTGCAGCGGCGAGGGATCGTTGCAGCTCAGCGCGGGTTCTATCTGCACCGACTCCAGCGCGCAACCCAGTTCGAACAGGCGTCGCGTGGTCGTGCCGGATCCGGTCAGCGCCATCGGATAGGCCTGCAGATCCTGCAGGCTGACGCTGGCGCGGCCCGCCAGCGGATGGTCGGCCGCCATCACCGCATGCACTGGCGCGCGGCGCGAGTAGCGCACGCTCAGGCCGCCGGCGCGCTCCATGTTGAAGGCCATGCCCAGCTCGGCCTGGCCCTCGGCCACGCGCCGCAGCACTTCCCTGGGCGTATCCACGTGCAGGTCGAAGCGCATGTCAGGCCAGTCCTGGCGAAAGCGCGCCATGGCCGCCGGCAGGAAGGTGCGCGCCACGCCCGCGACGGACGCCACGCGGATCTCGTCGCGCGCCGCGCCCTTGAGCGCGGCGATCTCCTGCAGCACCGATTCGGATTCCAGCATGGTGCGCCGCGCATGCGTCAGCAGCAGCCGGCCGGCGTCGCTGAGCACCATGCCGCGCGCGGCGCGCTCGAACAGCGGCGCGCCGGCCAGCTCTTCCAGCTTGGCGATCTGCCGGCTGATGGCCGACACCGCCACGTGCAGGCGCTCGGACGCGCCGCTCAGGCTGCCCGCCTGGGCCACTTCCACAAAGTACCTCAACGCGATACCGTGCATGTTCCCCCCGCAGGTGAATTGAGCGTCACGGCAAACTTTGCCTTTTTTGCAAAGCTGCCGATAAATATTCTAATTGTAGAGAAAGCTGCCCGGATCCTAGAATTCGGCGATACATCCAAGCGGGCGCGCCCAGCGACGCGCCAGGCACATAGGGGACAACCGTGTCAGCAGCAGTTTCCAGCGCCAGCCGCGCGGCCGCGATTGCGCGCGCGCTCGCCTATGCCGATGGCGGCGCCTTGCGCCGCGACCTGGCGGGCCTGGTCGCCCGCCGCAGCGTCAGCCAGGCGCCCGAACAGCGGCCCGAACTCTACGATTACCTGCGCGCCGCCGTGGCGCCCCGGCTGGAAGGCCTGGGATTTTCCTGTCGCATCGAAGACAACCCCGTGCAGGACGGCCCGCCCTTCCTGCTGGCCGAACGCATCGAATCCGCCGACCTGCCCACCGTGCTGCTCTATGCCCACGGCGACGTGGTGCGCGGCTACGACGAGCAATGGCGCGACGGCCTGTCGCCCTGGACGCTGGTCGAGGAAGGCGAGCGCTGGTACGGGCGCGGCACGGCCGACAACAAGGGCCAGTACTGCATCAACGTGGCCGCGCTGGAACAGGTGCTGGCCGAGCGCGACGGTCGTCTTGGCTTCAACGCCCGCATGCTGGTCGAATGCGGCGAGGAGGTTGGCTCGCCCGGCCTGCACGCCGCCTGCGGCCAGTGGCGCGACGCCTTGAAGGCCGACGTCTTCATCGCCTCGGACGGCCCGCGCCTGGCGGCGGACCTGCCCACGCTGTTCCTCGGTTCGCGCGGCACGCTGCTATTCGACCTGGAGGTCAATCTGCGCAGCCACGCGCACCACTCGGGCAACTGGGGCGGCGTGCTGCCCAACCCCGGCCTGATCCTGGCGCACGCGCTGGCCAGCCTGGTCGACGCGCGCGGCCGCCTGCGGGTCGACGGCCTGCGTCCGCCCCCCATCCCCGCCGCCGTGCGCCGCGCGCTGTCCACCATCGAGGTCGGCCGCGACGAGGACGCGCCCGAAACGGATCCCGACTGGGGCGAACCGGGCCTGAGCCTCGCCGAACGGCTGTTCGGCTGGAATACGCTGGAAGTGCTGGCCTACAAGACCGGCAATCCCGACAACCCCGTGGGCGCCATACCCGGACGCGCGGCCGCCACCTGCAACCTGCGCTTCGTGGTCGGCACCGACTGGCGCGCCGCCAGCGAGATCCTGCGCGCCCACCTGGACGCGCACGGCCTTGCCCAGGTGCAGGTCAAGGTCCGGCGCGGCACCCCCGCCACCCGGCTCGACCCGGACGATGCCTGGGCCCGCTGGGCCGCGGCATCCTTGGCCGCGACCACCGGCGCCGCGCCCGCCATCCTGCCCAATCTGGGCGGCACCGTGCCCAACGACGCGTTCTCGGACGTGCTGGGACTGCCCACGATCTGGGTGCCGCATTCCTACCCCGCCTGCTGCCAGCACGGCCCGGACGAACATCTGCTGGCCCCGGTCGCCCGGCAGGCCATAGCCATCATGGCCGGCCTGTTCTGGGACCTGGGCGAGCAGGGCCCGGCCGTTCTGGCAGAACGCCAGGCGGCCACGGCCGGCTGACCGCCGCGCAGGCCGCTTTCTTCCCTATACAATCCCCCCGCTTCATCGGAGTCCTCATGTCCACACCCGCCGCCGCGCCCAGTCCGCGCCCCTTCCTGCTCGCCTGTCCGGACCTGTCGTCCGAGCGCGCCGGCAATACGGACACCCCCGGGGTGTGGCACTTCGATTCCGGCGTGCCGGGCAAGCGCGTCATGCTGAGCGCGCTGATCCACGGCAATGAACTGTGCGGCGCCTGGGCGCTCAAGGACGCGCTGGCCGCCGGCCTGCGTCCGCGCCGGGGCAGCCTGACGCTGGCCTTCTGCAACCTAGCCGCCTTCGACCGCTTCGACCCGTCCAACTACGCGCCCGCGCGCTTCGTCGACGAGGACATGAACCGCGTCTGGAGCGAGGACAAGCTGTCCGCGCCGAACAGCCAGGAACGCCGCCGCGCGGCCCAGATCCGTCCCTGGGTGGAACGCAGCGACTGGCTGCTGGACTTCCACTCGATGAGCAATTCCGACGTGCCGCTGCAGCTGACCGGCATGGAACAGCGCAACATCGACCTGGCGCTGGCGCTGGGCAACCCCGCCACCATCATCGCCGACGCCGGCCATGCCGCCGGCGTGCGCATGCGCGACTACGGCCGCTTCGGCGAGGCCGGCGACAACGGCACCCGCTCGCTGCTGATCGAATGCGGTTTCCATGGCGCGCCCGAAGCGCACGGCGTGGCGCTGGACCAGCTGGCCCGCTTCCTGCTCGCCGCCGACACCGTGGACCGCGCCGACCTGCCGGCCGCCTGGTTCGCGCCGGACGCCGGCGCGCAGCGCGCGCTGCGCGTCACGCATGCCGTGGCCGCCAAGAGCGCCGACTTCCGCTTCGCCCAGCCCTGGAAGGGGCTGGAGACGTTGCCGCGCGCCGGCGACCTGATCGGCTGGTCCGAGGGCGAGCCGGTGGTCACGCCCTATGATGATTGCGTGCTGATCATGCCGTCCACGGCCAACCTGCGCCCGGGCGTGACGGTGGTCCGGCTGGCGCAGCCCATCGCCGCATAAATACGGCAGGCGCCCCCCAGAGGGCGCCGCCCGCAACACACCACAACACCTACAAGGGGAAAACACATGTCTGCCAAGACAATCCAACGCCTGCTCCCGGCCGCCTGTGCTCTGGCCGCCGCGCTGACCGCCTGTCCCACCGCCGCGCTGGCCCAGGCCGGCGCGCTGCGCATCGGCCTGTCGTCCGAACCCACCGCGATGGACCCGCACTACCATCAGGTCACGCCCAACGACGCGATGGTCTCGCACGTGTTCGAGACGCTGGTCGGCCAGGACGCGGCCATGAAGCTGACCCCGCGCCTGGCCACGGCCTGGAAGGCGGTGGACGACACCACCTGGGAATTCACGCTGCGCCAGGGCGCCAAGTTCTCCAACGGCCAGCCCTTCACCCCGCAGGACGTGATCTTCACGTTCTGCCGCGTGATGAACAACGAGCAGTCCATCGGCGGCTCCCACCCCGCCGTGGTGCAGAAGTTCGCCAGCGTCGAAGCGCGCGGCGACGACACGCTGGTCATCAAGACGCGCCTGCCCTATCCGCTGCTGCCCAACGACATGAGCCGCATGCCCATGCTGTGGAGCGGCATCGTCCAGCACGGCCCGATCACGTTCGACCTGAAGAACGGCTGCGGCGTGACCGGCCCCTGGCCCACCGTGGCCGACTTCAACGGCGGCAAGTCCGCCATTGGCACCGGCCCCTACACGCTCAAGTCCTATGTGAAGGGCAGCGCCATCGAACTGACCCGCAACGAAGGCTACTGGGGCGACAAGCCAGCCTGGGGCGAGGTCAAGCTGATCCCCTCGCCGTCGGCCGGTCCGCGCCTGACGGGCCTGTTGGCCGGCGACTTCGACCTGATCGAGAACCCCGCCGCGCGCGACGTCAAGCGCATCTCGGAAACGCCGGGCTTCGGCTACGTGATCACGCCGTCCGTGCGCGTGGTGTACTTCCAGTTCGACGTGGCGCGCTCGCCCAGCCCCACGGTCAAGGCCGCCGACGGCAAGAACCCGCTGCAGGACGTGCGCGTGCGCCGCGCCATTTCCATGGCCATCGACCGCAAGGCCATCGCCGCCCGCATCATGGACGGCGCCGCCACCCCGGCCAACCAGTTCCTGCCCGACGGCATGTTCGGCACGCTGCCGCAGCCGCCGGAACTCAAGTACGCCCCCGAAGCCGCCAAGAAGCTGCTGGCCGAGGCCGGCTACCCGAACGGCTTCGAGCTGGCCGTGTCGTCCACCAACGACCGCTACATCAACGACGCCCAGATCTCGCAGGCGGTGGCGCAGTACCTGTCGCGCGTGGGCATCAAGGCCTCGGTCGACGCGATGACGCGCTCGATCTACTTCCCCAAGCGCGCCAAGCGCGAGTTCAGCTTCGCCATGGGCGGCTGGTCGTCGGAAACGGGCGAAGCCTCGTCTTTCCTGCAATACTGGGTCTCCGCGTTCGACAAGGAGCACGGCCTGGGCACCAGCAACTACGGCGGCTACGACAACCCGGCGTTCGACCAGGTCTTCAAGCGTGCCCTGGTCACGGTGGACCCGGCCGCGCGCGAAAAGCTGCTGCAGGAATCGCTGGCGATCGCGCTGGCGGACCTGCCCAGCATCCCGCTGCACTTCGAAAGCAGCATCTGGGCGTACCGCAAGGGCCTGACCTACGAAGGCCGCGCCGATCAGTACACCCTGGCCATGTCGGCCAAGCCCGCCAAGTAGCCCCGCCTGGCGCCCGCAACTCCCGAGCCCACCAAGGAAATATCAAGTGGCCCTATTCATCTTGCGCAGGTTGATACAGAGCCTGTTCGTACTGCTGGCCGTCTCGGTCGTGGTCTTCTTCGCGGTGTATGCCGTGGGCGACCCGATCGAGCTGCTGGTCAGCCCCGAGGCCAGCCAGGCCGCCCGCGAAGCCATGATCGCCCGCCTCGGGCTGGACCTGCCCGTGTGGCAGCAGTACACGGGCTTCCTGTGGCGCGCGCTGCACGGCGATCTGGGCGTGTCCTTCGTCCACGGCATCCCCGCCATCGAGCTGATCGTGCAACGCATCCCGGCCACCTTCGAGCTGGTGGTCGTGGCCATCGGGCTGACCTGTATCATCGGCATCCCGCTGGGGCTGGTCGCCGGCCTGTACCGCGACGAGCCGCTGGGCCGCGGCATCATGGCCTCGTCGGTGCTGGGCTTCTCGCTGCCCAACTTCTGGCAGGGCATGATGCTGATCCTGCTGTTCGCCGTGTGGCTGGGCTGGCTGCCGGCCACGGGCCGCGGCGACACCGTCACTGTGCTGGGCGTGCGGCTGTCGATCCTGACCGCCGACGGCTGGTCGCACCTGATCATGCCGGCCATCAACCTGGCGCTGGCCAACATCGCGCTGGTGCTGCGCCTGACCGCCTCGGGCGTGGTCGAGGCGCGCAGCCAGGACTACGTGAAGTTCGCGCGCGCCAAGGGCGTCAAGCCGGGCCGCATCGTGCGCCGCCATATCCTGCGCAACATCCTGATCCCCGTGGTGACCGTGATTGGCATGGAATTCGGCACGCTGATCGCGTACTCCACCATCACCGAGACGGTGTTCGCCTGGCCCGGCATGGGCAAGCTGCTGATCGACAGCGTCTACCAGCTGGACCGCCCCGTGGTAGTGGCCTACGTGATGCTGGTCACCCTGATCTTCGTGGTCATCAACCTGGTCGTGGACATCCTGTACGCCGCGCTCGACCCGCGCGTGCAGCTCGTGACCCCCGCTCAATAATCGTCATGGCTCAATCTCCCAATCCCGGCCGCACCCGCACCGCCCAGCCCCTGGCGGACACGCCCAAGCGCGCCTCCATCCTGAAGAAACTGCGCTCGCGGCCCACCGTGCGCGGCTCGGCCATCGCGCTGGCCGTGCTGATCATCCTGGTGGTGTTCGCGCCCTACTTCGCGCCGCAGAACCCCTACGACCTCGCCAACCTCTCGCTCATGGACGGCCGCCTGGCGCCGCGCCAGGCGCTGATGGACGGCAGCATCGCCTGGCTGGGCACCGACGACCAGGGCCGCGACATGCTCAGCGCCATCCTGTATGGCCTGCGCATCAGCCTGATGGTGGGCCTGTCCGCCGTGGTGCTGGCCACCGCCGTGGGCGGCGCGGTCGGCCTGGTGGCCGCCTACATGGGCGGCGTGGTCGACACCATCCTGATGCGCATCGTGGACTTCATCCTGGGCTTTCCGACCATCCTGGTGGCGCTGGTGCTGCTGGTGGTGATGGGGCGCGGCGTGGACAAGGTGATCCTGGCGCTGGTGCTGGTGCAATGGGGCCACTACGCGCGCATCATGCGCGGCCGCGCGCTGCAGGAGCGGCGCAAGGAATACGTGGAGGCCGCCGCCAACCTGGGCTTCCCGGCCTGGCGCATCATGGCCTTCCACCTGCTGCCGAACTGCCTGGGCCCGGTCATGGTGTTCGCCACCATCCAGATCGCGACCGCGATCGCGCTGGAAGCCACGCTGTCCTTCCTGGGCGTGGGCGTGCCCATCACCGAGCCGTCGCTGGGCCTGTTGATCTCCAACGGCTTCCAGTACCTGCTCTCGGGCGACTACTGGATCAGCCTGTTCCCGGGCATCGCCCTGCTGCTGCTGATCCTGTCCATCAACATCGTCGGCGACCGCCTCCGCGAAAGCCTGGATCCGAAAAGATGAGGCCCACCCCCGAAGCGCTGCGCGCTTCCCCCTCAAGGGGGCGTGCTGGCAGACCGGCGAAGCCGGCTCCGCGGCACCCCGATGGAGCGACACCCGATACCTGCGTGGCGGTTTGCGCAATGGATGACTGACATGAGCGAGACCATTCTAGAGGTGCGCGGCCTGCGCACCGCATTCCATACCGAAGCCGGCGCCTGGCCGGCCGTCGACGGCGTCGACCTGACCGTGCGCCGCGGCGAGATCGTGGGCCTGGTCGGCGAATCCGGCTCGGGCAAGTCCGTGACCGGCTTCTCGTTGCTGGGCCTGATCGATCCCCCCGGGGAAGTGGTCGAGGGCGAGGTCCGCTTCAAGGGCCAGGACCTGCGCAAGTACAGCGAAGAACAGATGCGCCAGCTGCGCGGCGACCGCATCGCGATGATCTTCCAGGATCCGCTGATGACGCTGAACCCGGTGCTGCGCATCGGCGAACAGATGATGGAAGCCATCCAGACGCACGCGGACGTGCCGCGCGCCGAAGCGCTCGAGCGCTGCCGCGAGGCGCTGGAGATGGTGGGCATCCCCTCGCCCGAAACACGCCTGAAGAGCTATCCGCACGAGTTCTCCGGCGGCATGCGCCAGCGCGTGGCCATCGCCATCGCCATGCTGAACAAGCCCGACCTGATCATCTGCGACGAGCCCACTACCGCGCTGGACGTCACCATCCAGGGCCAGATCCTCTACCGCATGCAGGAGATCTGCCGCCAGCACAACACCGCGCTGATCTGGATCACCCACGACCTGGGCGTGGTCGCCGAACTGGCCGACCGCGTGGCCGTCATGTATGCCGGCCGCATCGTCGAGAGCGGCCCGGTCGAACAGGTGCTGGAAGCGCCGCGCCATCCGTACACGCGCGGCCTGCTGGACTCGATGCCCGGCGCCACGCAGCCCGGCGCGCGCCTGCACCAGATCAACGGCATGGCGCCTAGCCTGTCCGGCCGCCCCTCGGGCTGTGCGTTCCGGCCGCGCTGTCCCAGCGCGGTCACGCGCTGCACCGAGCAAGCCCCCACCGTCACCACCGAAGGCCCGCGCAGCTTCCGCTGCTACGTGCCGATCGCCCGCGAGGCCGAGCAAGCATGAACCAAGCCGATACTCCCGTCATCGAGCTGAAGAACGTCCACAAGCGCTTCGAGCAACGCCCCGACCTGGCCCAGCGCATCCTGGCCCTGGCCGGCCGTCCCATCGACCGCCGCACCGTCTACGCCGTCAACGGCGTGGACCTGTCCATCCGCCGAGGCGAGGTGGTCGGCCTGGTGGGCGAATCGGGCTGCGGCAAGTCCACGCTGGGCCGCGTGGTGGCCGGCCTGCATCGCCAGACCGAGGGCGAGCTGCTGTACCAGGGCCGCGATGCGGCCCGCCTGCGCGGCGCCGACAAGCTGGCCTACACGCTGGGCGTGCAGATGATCTTCCAGGATCCGCAGGCCTCGCTGAACCCGCGCCAGCGGCTGCGCCAGATCCTGGGCGAGGCGCTGAAAGTGCACAAGCTGGCGCCGCCGGCCGACATCCCCGCGCGCATCGACCAGGCGCTGTCCGAGGTCGGCCTGGACCGCGAATACCGCGATCGTTTCCCGCACCAGATCTCCGGCGGCCAGCGCCAGCGCATCGGCATCGCCCGCGCGCTGATGGTGGCGCCCAAGTTCCTGGTCTGCGACGAGCCGGTAGCCGCGCTGGACGTATCGATCCAGGCGCAGGTGATCAACCTGTTCATGGATCTGCGTGAACAGCACGGCTTCACCTACCTGTTCATCAGTCATGACCTGGGCGTGGTCAAGCACATCTCCGACCGCGTCGCCATCATGTACCTGGGCAAGATCGTCGAGATCTCGACCGCCGCCGAGATCTTCGCGCGCGCCAACCACCCCTATACCCAGGCCCTGATGGCCGAGGTGCCGGACGTGGGCCGGCGCGGCCGCCAGTTCACGCCCATCAAGGGCGAAATCCCGTCGCCGCTGAATCCGCCGCCGGGCTGTACCTTCAACCCGCGCTGTCCGCACGCCATGCCGCGCTGCCGCGAGCAGGCGCCGGTCCTGAAGGAAATCTCGCCGGGCCACTGGTCGGCCTGCCATCTGAACGAAGCCACCGCCTGACACGTCGCCATGAAACCTGCCGAACTCACCAACGTCGACCGCATCGCCATTGAACTGGGCCATGCCGGCCGCAACGCCATTCCCTACATCGACGACGACCGCAACGCCGACCGTCCGTTCAAGCTGCAGACCTACCGCCCCTATGGCTACACGCCCGACCGTCCGGTCGTGATCGTGCAGCACGGCGTGCTGCGCAACGGCGACGAATACCGCGACTTCTGGGTGTCGGCCGCCGACAAGCACAAGCTGCTGATCGTGGCGCTGACCTTCTCCAACGAGATCTGGCCCGGCGTCGAAAGCTACAACAACGGCCGCGTGTTCTCGGCCGGCGGCAATCCGCGCCACATCGACGGCTGGACCTATGCGCTGGTGGGCAGCGTGGTGCGCGACCTGATCGCCGCCGAGATCACCGACGGCCAGAACGTCCATCTGTTCGGCCACTCCGCCGGCGGCCAGTTCGTGCACCGGCTGATGAGCAGCCAGTCGCACGCGCCGTTCAAGGCCGTGGCCGCGGGCAACCCCGGCTGGTACACGCTGCCGACCTTCGACCACCCCTTCCCCGAAGGCATGGCCGGCGTCGGCCTGACCGAGGATCACCTGGTCAAGCTGCTGGCCTATCCCATGACCATCCTGGCCGGCGACCAGGACATCGCCACCGACGATCCCAACCTGCCCTCGGAACCCGCCGCCATGCGCCAGGGCCCGCACCGTTTTGCGCGCGCGCAGAACTACTTCGAGGCCGGCCGCAAGGAAGCCGAGCGCCGCGGCGTGCCGTTCAACTGGACGCTGCAGGTGGTGCCCGGCATCGGTCATGACGGCCGCGCCATGTCGGCCGTCTGCGCCAGCCTCTGGTTCGACGGCCGCATGCCCGACGACGCCGAGCTGGCCCGCCTGGCCGGCCAGCAGGTCGCCTGATCGTTCCCCTTCCGCCTAGCCGATACCCGATACCGCCATGTCCTCGACCCTCAGCACCGAACAGCTCGTCTCCGGCATCCAGTCCTGGCTGCTTTGCGAATCGCCCTCCAACTATCCCGACGGCATCGCCGCCATGGCCCGCATCATCGCCGGCCAGGCCGAGGCCGCCGGCCTGAAGGTGGAACTGTCCGCCATCGGCCCGGACACCGGACCGCTGCTGTACGCCACCAACCGCGCCGACGGCGACGACCGTCCCGGCATCCTGATCCTGGCCCACATGGACACCGTGCATCCGGTGGGCACGCTCAAGGACAACCCGGTGCGCGTCGAGGGCGACCGCCTGTACGGCCCTGGCAGCTACGACATGAAGGCCGGCATCTACCTGGCCCTGTCGGCGCTGGCCACCGTGGCCCGCCCCGGCGACACGCGCCTGCCCGTGGACTTCCTGGTGGTGCCGGACGAAGAGACCGGCAGCCATGCGTCGCGCGCCCACATCGAGCGCTACGCCGCCAACGCCAAGTACGCGCTGGTGTGCGAGCCGGCGCGCGCCAATGGCGGCAAGTGCGTGACCGCGCGCAAGGGCACCGGCATGCTGAACCTGAACGTCAAGGGCCGTCCGGCGCACGCCGGCATGAACCACGACAAGGGCCGCAGCGCCATCCGCGAAATGGCGCACCAGGTGCTGGCGCTGGAAGCCATGACCGACTACGAGCGCGGCATCACCGTGAGCGTGGGCACCATCGCCGGCGGCACCGTCACCAACACCGTGCCGGCGCACTGCCGCTGCGTGGTGGACTTCCGCGTGCCCGACATGGGCGCGGCCGAGGACGTGCTGCGCCGCATGCGCGAGCTGTGCGCCGTGGGTCCGGACGTGGAGCTGGACATCGACGTCGAGCTGAACCGCCCGCCCATGGTCAAGACCGAGGCCGCCGCCGCCCTGCTGGCGCTGGTCCAGGGCTACGCCGAGCGCGCCGGCTTCCTGCTGGAAGACGCGCCCATGACCGGCGGCGGCAGCGACGCCAACTTCACCTCGGCCATGGGCGTGCCCACGCTGGACGGCCTGGGCGCGGACGGCGACGGCGCGCACACGCTGCATGAGTACATCCTGGTGTCGACGCTGGAGCAGCGGCTGAAGTTCTGGGAATTGCTGTTGAAGGAATTGGCCTGAAAACGGGCGTCGCCCTCGGGCGACGCCCGTTTCATCGCTGCACAGCGAATTGGTCGTGCCTCTTCTGCGGGACTACGTCCTATTGCTATCTGTGTCACGTTTCATGCCGGCGCCCCATGTGGGAGACTTTCAGTCGCCATATACCGCAACCTCCGGACATTGCACGTGACCAGAACCCTCAATACCCACATGGAAAGGGCTACCCATCGACGCGACTCGCAGACCGGATCTCATCCTTCGAGCGGGCCGCGCACGATCGTTGTTCGTCATCCTCTGCGATATTCACTGCCCAAGTTATTGGCTGAAATGCCCAACGGACTCCCGCTGGTCAGAAACTGGCAGGACATGCGTGCCGTCGGGTTGGAATGCGGTATCCCGTAATTCCCCCTGACACCTGGGCCCGGCTTGAAGCGATAATGCGTCGTTAAGCCCCGCGCACGAGCGCGCGGCGCATGCCGTTTCATCCCGCAGGCCCACCATGCCCGACCCTTCCGCCCCCGTCAGCGCCGTCGCCTACGGCCTGGCCACCCTGGCCGCCGATGGCGCCATCCTGGATACCTGGTATCCGCGCCCCTCGCTGGCCGATCACACGCCCGCCGGCGGCACCCGCCACCTGACGCCCGAGGAAGCGCGCGCGGCGCTGGGCGAGCATGTGCCGACGGCCCTGGCGCGCGACACGCGCCGCAAGGTCGAGATCGTGGCCGTGCGCACCGCCATCGCCTCGCTGGATGAACCGCCGGCGGACGCGCATGACGCCTACCTGCGGCTGCATCTGCTCAGCCATCGCCTGATCCGCCCGCACGACGCCAACCTGGACGGCCTGTTCAACGTGCTGTCCAACGTGGCCTGGACCTCGGCCGGCCCCTGCCCGGTGGACCAGATCGACGCGCTGCGCTGGCACCTGCGCGCCACCGGCCAGACGCTGGAAATCCGTGGCGTGGACAAGATCCCGCGCATGACCGACTACGTGGTGCCGCAAGGCGTGCGCATCGCCGACACGGCCCGCGTGCGGCTGGGCGCGCACCTGTCACCCGGCACCACGGTGCTGCATGAAGGCTTCTGCAATTTCAACGCCGGCACGCTGGGCGCGTCCATGGTCGAGGGCCGCATCAGCGCCGGCGTCATCGTCGACGATGGCAGCGACATCGGCGGCGGCGCGTCCATCATGGGCACCATGTCCGGCGGCGGCAAGCAGGTGGTATCGATCGGCAAGCGCTGCCTGCTGGGCGCGAATTCCGGCATCGGCATCTCGCTGGGCGACGACTGCGTGGTCGAGGCCGGCTGCTACATCACCGCCGGCACGCGCGTGCTCACGCCCGAGGGCGCGGTGGTCAAGGCGGTGTCGCTGGCCGGCCAGCACGGGCTGCTGTTCCGCCGCAACTCGCAGACCGGCGCGGTCGAGGCGCTGGTGCGCACGGCCGCCTGGGGCACGCTCAACCCGGCGCTGCACAGCGGCCACTAGGCCGCAACGGATCGCTCCGGCGCCACGGCTGGCGCCGGACGCGCTCCATCACATCAAGCCTCAGGCGCGCCCATCAGGCGCCAGGCGCGATCGGCGCGAACGGGAAATGCCGCAGTTCGCCACGCGCGGCGATCAGCGCGGTGGATTCGGGCACTTCCTCCCAGGCGTCCGCCATGTCAGTCAGCGGTTCGGACAGCAGCAGGAAGGTGTCATCGTCCAGCGCCGCGATCTGCGGATCGTCGGGATACAGCTGGCGCAGGTGCTGCACGCAGGTGTTGTGGAACAGCGTGCGCGACTCGCGCTCGCTGGAATAGCGCACCGCGATCATGCGCTCGCCATCCAGCGCGCACACCGTCATGTTGATGGGCTGCGCCACGCCATGGCGGCGCCCGGTCTCTTCCACCGCCCCCACCATGCGCGCCAGCGCCGGCAGCGGGTCTTCCTCCAGGCCGAAGCTCAGCGCCAGCAGGAACATCAGCTCGGAATCGGTCGACCCTTCGAGCGAGCCGAAATACGCCGGCGCGATCATCAGCATCAGGTCGCGCCGCAGCAGCGGAAAGTCGCGGATCAGGCCGTTGTGCACGAACAGCCAGTTGCCATGGCGGAACGGATGGCAGTTGGTTTCCTGCGCCGGCGTGTCGGTGGCGGCGCGGATGTGCGCGACGAACAGCGAGGAATGGATGGCGCGCGCGGCCTCGCGCAGGTTGCGGTCGTTCCAGGCCGGATGCACGCTGCGGTAGCGGAACGGCGGCTCCAGGGAGCCGTCCGCCGCCGGGCGGGCGTACCAGCCCAGCCCGAAGCCGTCGCCGTTGGTGGTGGTGGCACCCAGCCGCGCATGCAGGCTCTGGTCGATCAGGGAATGGCGCGCCTTGAACAGCACGCGCTCCATCTGCAGGGGACTGCCGGTATAAGCGAGCCAGCGGCACATGGGATGCTCCTTCTATACGCGTTCCTTGCGGGCCAGTGTAGGAGCAGGCCGCAATTTTCTACAAGCGCGGCGGGCCGGCGCGCGGCATAGTCGGGGTCTATCCCCGAATCATTCCCCGGAGTCCCGCCTTGCACACGCCCGCCTCTCCCGACGCCCCGCAGATGGGTTTTTCCAGCGACAACATCGCCGGCGCCAGCCCCGAGATCCTGGCCGCGCTGGCGGCGGCCGGCCACGGCCAGGCGCAACCCTACGGCGCCGACGAGGGTTCGGTGCAAGTGCGCCGCCAGCTGGCCGACATCTTCGAGCGCGAGGTCGACGTACTGCTGGTGCCGACCGGCACCGCCGCCAATTCGCTCAGCCTCTCGGCGCTGACGCCGCCCTGGGGCAGCGTGCTGTGCCATGCGCAAAGCCATATCGCCAACGACGAATGCGGCGCGCCCGAGTTCTATACCGGCGGCGCGCGCCTGACGTTGCTGGGCGGCGCCGACGCCAAGATCGATCCCGCGCAGCTGGCCGTCGAGGCACGCCGCAAGGCGGGCGATGTGCATTCGATGCAGCCGTCCTGCGTCAGCATCACCCAGGCCACCGAGACCGGCGGCGTCTACACGCTGGACGAGCTGCGCGCCATCGGCGCCGTCTGCCGCGACGCGGGACTGCCGCTGCACATGGACGGCGCGCGCTTCGCCAACGCGCTGGTCAGCCTGGATTGCAGCCCGGCCGAGATGACCTGGAAGGCGGGCGTGACCGCGCTGTCCTTCGGCGCCACCAAGAATGGCGCGCTGGGCGTGGAGGCCATCGTGCTGTTCGATCCCGCGCCGGCCAAGGCGCTGGCGTTCCGCCGCAAGCGCGGCGGCCATCTGTTTTCCAAGATGCGCCTGCTGTCGGCGCAGATGCAGGCCTATCTGGACGGCGATCTGTGGTTGCGCAACGCGCGCCAGGCCAATGCCATGGCGCGGCGCCTGGCGGCCGGCATGGAAGGCCTGCCCGGCGTGGCGCTGCAGGGCCGCGCCGATGCCAACATCCTGTTCTGCCGCCTGCCCGCTGCCGCCATCGACAGCCTGCTGGCGCAGGGCTTCGGCTTCTACCATGACCGCTGGGGCCCGGGCATCGTGCGCCTGGTCACTTCGTTCGCCACGCGCGAACAGGACGTGGATCACTTCCTGTCGGCGCTGCGCGCCGCCGTGGCGCGCGCATGACGTTGCCTGCATGAGACCGCCTGCATGGGGGTTGCCTGCGTGAGCTTGTCTGCCTATGCCGCGCCGCCTGGCTGGTAGGCCGATGGCGGCGCGCCATAGGCCACGCGGAAGGCGCGGTTGAAATGGCTCTGGTCGTAGAAGCCCACCTCGGCCGCGACCTGCGCCACGCTCAGGCCGGACACGGCCAGCGCCGCGCAGGCCCGCTCCAGCCGCAGCCGCACCAGCCAGGCGTGGGGCGTCAGTCCGAAGGAATGCGCGAAACGGCGCAGGAACTGGAAGCGGCTCAGGCCGCACAGCGCGGCCAGGTCTTGCAGGCCGATCTTCTCGCTCAGGCGCTCCTGGCAGTAGTCCAGCACGCGGCGGCGGTGCTCGGCCGACAGGCCGCCCTTGACCGCGCGCGGCACCGCCGCGCCGCTGCGCGCGAACAGCGCGGCCATGACGGCCAGCGACGCCTCATCGCGCGCCATCGGCGTGACGGACGCGTCGGACATCCAGGCGCCATGCAGCGCCATCAGCCGCTGCGCCAATCCCGCGTCCTCGATCAGCGTGGCGAGGAATCGCTCCTCGCCCGCGCCGCCCACCACTTCGCGCAGGAATCTCCGCATCAGCTCCGGCGCGATGCGGAAGGTCTGGAGCGTATGGGAAAGACCATAGTCGGACACGCCCGCGCCATCATGGATTTCACCCGGCGGCATCAACGCGACGGCGCCCGGCCCCAGCAACACGCTGCGACCGCGAAAGCTCTGCCTCTGCACACCCTGCGTCACCAGCCCGATGTGATAGTCCACGTGATAGTGGCGATCGAACTGGAACTCGGTGATCCGCGCCTGCCCCAGCACCATGCCGGGCATGCCGGGTACGGGATGGTATCGAACGACGTCCTTCATGGCGGGAATGAAATAGGCGGATGGCGGCGGGCAAGACCACAGGTATAACGCCGAAGCCGGCGCGCGTCATGTAATTTCTTGCACGCCCCCGCCGCGCCGCAGAAAACCCACCTGTCACACCCCAAGCGGGAAAGCATCAGACAGGCGGCCAGCCCACAACAGCGCGCAGCGAGCCCACCCCGCCAGCAAAGCCCCACTGCCAATAAAACAACTCGTCCCGCAACGACCAGGGCTGCACGGATCCGGCTCCGCCGGTCCGTAGCAGCGCCCCCTGGGGGGAAGCGCGCAGCGCTTCGGGGGGGACCTCTACTTCTTCAGCAAGGCCTTGAGCATGCCCAGCCGTTCCTTCGGATTCATCGCTGCCGTGGCCTCGTCTTCCTTGATGGCGGGATCGTCCAGGCCCATTTCCTCGATGAAGCGCGACGGCTCGCGCACCACATCCTCGCGGGCGCGGCGGCGGCGCTTGCACCAGCTCAGGTTCAGGCTGCGCTGCGCGCGCGTGATGCCCACGTACATCAGCCGGCGCTCTTCCTGGATGCGGGTGGCCAGGTTCTCGGCCGCGCGCGCCGGGTCGCCGACTTCGTCGTCCTTGCCCAGGTGCGGCAGCAGGCCTTCCTCGACGCCGGCCAGGTACACGTGCGGATATTCCAGCCCCTTCGAGGCATGCAGCGTCGACATCTTCACCGCGTCGGGCTCTTCCTCCTCGCCGCGCTCCAGCATGGTCACCAGCGCCACGTGCTGCACCAGATCGAAGAGCGACATATTGTCTTCCTCGGCCTTGCGCTTGAGCCAGCCCGTCAGTTCCAGCACGTTCTGCCAGCGCGTCTGCGCCGGCTTCTCATCGAACAGCTCGAACAGGTGCCGCTCGTACTGGATGGCCTGCAGCAGGTCGTCCAGGATCGGACCGGCGGGTTCGGCCGGCGCGTCGCGCTTGCCGTCGGCCGCGCCACGGCCCGCGCGCCACTGCATGCGGCGGATGAATTCGGTGAAGGGGCGCAGCGGCTCGATCTGGCGCGGCGCCAGCAGGCTTTCCAGGCCCGTCTCGGGCACGGCGGCCAGCAGCGACAGCTCGCGGCTGGCGGCGTACTGGCCCAGCGTCTGCAAGGTGGCCTGGCCGATGCCGCGCTTGGGCGTGGTGGCCGCGCGGATGAAGGCCGGATCGTCGTCATCATTGGCCAGCAGCCGCAGATAGGCCAGGATGTCGCGCACCTCGGCCTTGTCGAAGAAGCTCTGCCCGCCGGCGATGGTGTACGGGATCTTCAGGTTGCGCAACGCCTGTTCCAGGATGCGCGACTGGTGATTGCTGCGGTAGAGGACGGCGAAGTCCTTCCACTGCGCCTGGCGCTCGAAGCGCGCGGCCGACACCTTCATGGCGATGGACTCGGCCTCCTGCTCCTCGCCGTCCATGGCGGACACGATGATGGGCTCGCCCGTGCCCAGGTCGGACCACAGCTTTTTCTCGAACAGCTTGGGATTGCGCTCGATGACGCTGTTGGCCGCCGCCAGGATGCGCTGCACCGAGCGGTAGTTCTGCTCGAGCTTGATGAGCTTGATGTTGGGATAGTCGGTGGTGAGCTTGGCCAGGTTCTCGATGGTGGCGCCGCGCCAGGCGTAGATGGCCTGGTCGTCGTCGCCCACGGCGGTGAACATGGCGCGCTGGCCGGTCAGGAGCTGCACCAGCCGGTACTGGCACACGTTGGTGTCCTGGTACTCGTCGACCAGCAGGTAGCGCACGCGGTTCTGCCAGCGCGTGCGCACTTCCTCGTTGCCGGCCAACAGCAGCGCGGGAATGCGGATCAGGTCGTCGAAATCCACCGCCTGGTAGGCGGCCAGCGTGGCGGCGTAGCTGCGGTAGACGTTGGCCGCCTCCGCCTCGGCGGGCGTCTGCGCGGCCTGCGCGGCATCGTCCGGCTCCATCAGCGCGTTCTTCCACAACGAGATGATGCCCTGCACATGGCGCAGCCGCGCCTTGTCGGTGGTGGCAAGCAGCTCCTGGATGATGCTCATGGCATCGTCCGCGTCCAGGATCGAGAAGGTGGGCTTGAGCCCGGCATTGCGCGCTTCCTCGCGCAGCATCTTCACGCCCAGCGAGTGGAAGGTGCTGATGGTCAGGCCCTTGGACAGCTTGCGGTCGACCAGCGTCTTGACGCGCTCGTCCATCTCGCGCGCGGCCTTGTTGGTGAAGGTCAGCGCCACCACGTTGCGGCCCATGTAGCCGCATTCGCGCAGCAG
The DNA here is from genome assembly GCF_018195695.1 of Achromobacter sp. Marseille-Q0513. Classification (NCBI taxonomy): domain Bacteria; kingdom Pseudomonadati; phylum Pseudomonadota; class Betaproteobacteria; order Burkholderiales; family Alcaligenaceae; genus Achromobacter; species Achromobacter sp. Marseille-Q0513. The sequence continues at coordinate 21,397 of NZ_JAGTJY010000037.1, forward strand.
GTAGGCGATCTTCTGTGTGATCACCCGCGTCTTGCCGCTGCCGGCGCCGGCCAGCACCAGGCAGGGGCCGTCCAGGTAGAGCACCGCTTCCTTCTGCGCGGGATTCAGGCCGTGGCCGATAGGTTCGCTTGCCGACATTTTCCTCAGATCTCCAGCGGATCCACTTCCAGCTGCCAGCGCACGCGGGCCTCGTTGGCCAGATAGGGCAGGTAATGCGACCACACCCGCAGGAATTCCTGCAGCGCCGGCCGGCTGGTGCTTTCCACCAGCAGCTGCGCGCGCTCCACGTTCGCCACCCGCACCACGCGCAGCGGCACCGGGTCGTACAGCATGATGGCGTCCAGCGGCGGGAAGTCCGCCGCCCACTCGCCTTCCGGCATGGAGCGCGCCTGCTGCAGGAAGGCCTGCGCCGTGGCCAGCTCGCGCGCCTCGGCGGTCAGCAGCGCCTGATAGGCGTAGGGCGGCAGGCCGGTGCTTTCGCGTTCGTCCAAGGCGTGGCGGGCAAAGCCCGCGTAATCGTGTCGCAGCAGCGCCTGGTAGACGGGCTGCTCGGGATAGCCGGTCTGGATCAGCACCTCGCCATTGTTCTGATGACGGCCGGCGCGGCCAGCCACCTGCATGAGCTGCGCGAACAGGCGTTCGGGCGCGCGGAAATCATGCGCGAACAGCATGGAATCGGCGTTGAGCACGCCCACCAGTCCCAGGCGCGCGAAGTCGTGGCCCTTGGCCACCATCTGCGTGCCCACCAGGATGTCGACCTCGCCCGCGTGCACCGACGCGAACAGCGCTTCGGCGCTGCCCTTCCTGCGCGTGCTGTCGGCATCGATGCGCAGGATGCGCGCCTCGGGAAACAGCTCGGCCAGATGCTCTTCGATGCGCTGCGTGCCGCGCCCCATCGGCGCCAGGTCCTGGTCGCCACATTCGGGACAGGCGCGCGGCACCGTCGCCTGGTAGCCGCAATGGTGGCAATGCAGGCGGTTGCCGCCATTGCCGCTCCGGTGCAGCACGGTGAAGGCCGTGCAGCGCGGGCAGTTGCTGACCCAGGCGCAGGACTGGCAATGCAGCACCGGCGCGTAGCCTCGGCGGTTCAGGAAGATGAGCGACTGCTCCTTGCGCTCCAGCCGCTGGCCGATGGCGTCCAGCAGCTGCGGCGACAGGCCCTGCTTCATCTGCAGGCGGCGCGTGTCCACCAGCTTGATCGCCGGCAGGCTGCTGGCGCGCGCGCGGCCCGGCAGCGCCAGCCGCAGGTAGCGGCCGCGCTCGGCGTGCTGCCAGGTTTCCAGCGAGGGCGTGGCCGAGCCCAGCACCACCGGCACATTCAGGTCATGCGCCCGCCACACCGCCAGATCGCGCGCCGAATAACGCAAGCCGTCCTGCTGCTTGTAGGACGCGTCGTGTTCTTCATCGACGATGATCAGGCCCAATTCGGACAGCGGCGCGAATATCGCCATGCGCGTGCCCAGCAGCATGCGCGCCTGGCCGCGCTGCGCGCGCGACCAGGCGTCCAGCCGCTCGCCGTCGGACAGGCCGCTGTGCATCACGGCCAGGCCGTCCGGACCCAGCTGCGCCTCCAGGCGCGCCCGCAGCGCGCCTTCGAGCTGCGGCGTCAGATTGATTTCCGGGACCATCAGCAGCACCTGCCGGCCCGCGGCCAGCACGCGCTCGGCGGCGCGCAGGTAGACCTCGGTCTTGCCGCTGCCGGTCACGCCGTACAGCAGCACCGGTTTGAAGCCGTTCAGGGCGGCCAGCGTTTCCACCGCCGCCTGCTGCGCATCGTTCAGCGCCGGCGGCTGGTCGGCCTCGGCCGGCGCGCGCGCCTTCTTGCGCTTGCGACCGTCCAGCCGCGCCACCGGCCCGCCGGCGGAGCGCTTGCCCTGATAGGCGGACGGCTTGCGCAAGGGCGGCGGCAGGGTCGGCAGCATGACCTCGCCCAGCGGCCGCTGGTAGTACTCGGCCGCGAAGCGCGCCAGGCGCAACCAGTCTCCGTCGAAGGGCGGCAGGTCGCGCAGCACTTCTTCGATCGGCTTGATCTGCTTGGGGTCGAAAGACGGCTCGGCCGGATTGTCCACCACCACGCCGATCATCTTGCGGCGTCCGAACGGCACGATCACGCGCAGCCCCGCCTCCACCGGCGCATCGCTGCGGTAGTCGAACGGGCCGGGCAGGGGCACGTCCAGCGCCACCCGCACCCAGCAGACGGCGGCGGGATTCTGGACGGCGTCGGTATCAGGCATGTTCACGGGGACGGATCAATGGAAGACAGTTTCCTGGCCGAAAGGCTGAGCCGTCCGGCAATACGCCGGATCCCGCCGATTCCCCCAAGGGTCGCCGGGCCGGCTTGCCCCCTGCCTGTGGATAACTTTGGGGAAAAGGCAAGAGCAACATCACACTTTGGAATAAGGCAAGATTGCATCAACTCTTGCAATCCTGCTGAAAACCATGTTTTCGTCATTATTAACAATGACTTATGAAGGCTTTCGAGATTGTAAACCAGCTTATGAAGGGTTTTCCCCGAGCGCTTTCTTGCTGTGCACAACTGTGCGCCGGGGCCCTCAAGCTTCGGCCCTTAGGCACGAAGCGTTCACTCACTTATCCCCGCAACGAACGGCTATGCCGGTGGACTTCATCGACCAATTCGGCTACGGCTTCAGGAGGCGTGAAGCGTGAAATGCCATGCCCCAGGTTAAACACATGGCCCCCCTTGCCGACCGGGCCGAACGCGTCCAGCACCCGACGCGCCTCGGTCCGGATGGCGTCGGCGCCGCCAAACAGCGCCATGGGATCCAGGTTGCCCTGGAACGCCACCGAATCGCCGGTGCGGCGACGCGCCGCCGCCAGGTCCACGGTCCAGTCCAGGCCGACCGCGTCGCAGCCGCAGGCGGCGATCTCTTCCAGCCACTGTCCGCCGCCCTTGGTGAACACGATGACCGGCACGCGGCGACCTTCGTTCTCGCGCTTCAGGCCCGCGACCACCTTGCGGGTATACGCCAGCGAAAACTGCTGGAACAGGCCGTCGGCCAGCACGCCGCCCCAGCTGTCGAACAGCATGACGGCCTGGGCGCCCGCGTCGATCTGCGCATTCAGGTATTGCAGCGTGGCCTGGGCGTTGATTTCCAGGATGTGGTGCAGCAGGTCGGGCCGCGCGTACAGCATCGTCTTGATCAGGCGGTAGTCGTCGCTGCCCTGCCCTTCGACCATGTAGCAGGCGATGGTCCAGGGGCTGCCGGCAAAGCCGATCAGCGGCACCTTGCCGTCGAGTTCGCGGCGGATGACGCTCACGGCGTCGAACACGTAGCGCAGCTTGTCCATGTCGGGCACGGCCAGGCGGCGCACGTCTTCCTCGGTGCGCACCGGATGCGCGAAACGCGGCCCTTCGCCGGCGGCGAAGTCCAGCCCCAGGCCCATGGCGTGCGGCACGGTGAGGATGTCGGAAAACAGGATGGCCGCGTCCAGGTCGTAGCGGGCCAGCGGCTGCAAGGTGACTTCCGCGGCGTAGTCGGGATTCTGAGCCAGGCCCATGAACGAACCCGCCCGGGCGCGCGTCTCGTTGTACTCGGGCAGGTAGCGGCCCGCCTGGCGCATCAGCCAGATCGGGGTGTAGGGCACGGGCTCGCGCAAGAGCGAGCGCAAGAACACATCGTTCTTCAGGGCGGAAGCAGACACGGCTATCCTCTTTGATCGGAAGCCGTGAGTTTACTTCCCCTGGCTGACAGAACGCGGCCCAAGGCCCAAAGCGGGCTTGTCCGGACGCAAGCGGCGGAAATGGCCGCAGCCATCCGCCGGCTGCAGGCGCTCGGTCCGGGCAGCGCTCAGTCCGGCGGCATTTCCTGGCCGCGCCTGGCCGCCGCGTTGCGATACGGCGCGGCTTCTATGCCGTGCTTGCGCATCAGCGCCCAGAATGCGCGACGGTGCTTGCTGGACGCCCTGGCGGCCTGCGCCACGTTGCCGCCGTGATGCGAGAGCGCGCGGCGCAGGTATTCGCGCTCGAACTCGCCCACTACCCGCGCCTTTGCCCGCGCGAACGGCTCGCCGCCGTCCTGCCAGCGAGGCAGCAGCCGCAAGCTCGCCAGCGCCTGGTCGAACAGGGCCGGCGCCACGCGCGGACGCATGGCGGCGTGTGGCAGGCCCCCGGCTTCCGGGTCCGCCATGCAAACCCGCCCGGGAGCTGGCGTCGCGCCCGGACGCGGATGCTGACGGCAAGGCGACGGGGACGCCGCCTTGCCCTGGGCCGCATAGCGCAAGGCGGGCTCTTCGAGCGAGGCCGTCGCCAGCCCCCAGGCGGCCGCCAGCAGCTGGCGACGCAACCGCACGCGCAGCCCTTCCAGGCAGACGGGTTCGGAAATGAAATCGGCCGCGCCCAGCGCCAGCAGGTCCTCGATGGCCGAAGCCTTCATGCCGTCGACCAGCACCAGGATGGGCGTGACCAGGGCCGGCCGCGCCTGCTGCAAGGCGATGCGGGTCCAGGCCAGCGTGGCGGGCTCGACCGGCATCAGGCAGGCATCGTAGCGCTTGAGCGTCACGGCCATGGCCGCCAGCGCCTGCGGTTCGGCTGCCTCGCCGGCGCTCGCGAGCAGCAAGGGATGAAAGCGCACGCGCGCCACTTGCGGCTGATGCCGCTCGATCCAGTCGCGCATGGCCGCATCGTGGCCAGGCGGCAGCAGTACCCCGCAATCCAGCATTTCACGCACCTGCTTCTCCTGTTTCCGCGCGTCGCCGACATACCGGCGGCGCCGCCAAAACTGAAGGCTAATGTTGCGGATCGCGCAGGGCTATTCGTAGTGAACGCAAGGTGGGAGCAGGCGCGGATGCGCAGGCAAGGCGCGCAGGCAAGGCGCGCAGGCAAGAAAAAAGCGGCCAAAGGCCGCTTCTTTCCGGATCCGGGGCAAGCCCCGATCGCCCGTCCGCTCAGTGCGAGCGGCCGCCTTGGCGCAGCTTGCGCGCGGCCACGGCTTGCGCCGCCAGCATCGCGAGCTCGGCTTCGACCACGGCGATGTCGGCCTTGTCCTTGGCGTTGCGCAGCGCCTCTTCGGCGCGCTGGCGCGCTTCCAGGGCACGGGCCTCGTCCAGGTCGGCGGCACGGATGGCCGTGTCGGCCAGGACCGTGACGCTGCCGGGCTGCACTTCCAGGATGCCGCCGGCGACGAAGATGTTTTCCTCGCCCTGGTCGGCACGAACGATCTTGACCGTCCCGGGGCGTATGCGCGAAATCAGCGGGGTGTGGCCGGGCAGGATGCCCAGTTCACCCGCTTCGCCAGGCAGCACCACGAACTTCGCCTCACCGGAGAAGATCGCTTCCTCTGCGCTGACGACATCCACATGCAGGGTAGCCATATCGGTTCCTTATTGCAGTTTCTTGGCCTTCTCGAAGGCCTCGTCGATCGAACCGACCATGTAGAAAGCCTGCTCGGGCAGCGCGTCGCACTCGCCGTTCACGATCATCTTGAAGCCGCGGATGGTCTCGGCCAGCGGCACGTACTTGCCGGGCGAGCCGGTGAACACTTCGGCCACGTGGAACGGCTGCGACAGGAAGCGCTGGATCTTGCGCGCGCGGGCCACGGCCTGCTTGTCTTCCGGCGACAGTTCGTCCATGCCCAGAATCGCGATGATGTCGCGCAGTTCCTTGTAGCGCTGCAGCGTCTGCTGCACGCCACGGGCCACGGCGTAGTGCTCTTCGCCGACGACCTGCGGGTCGAGCTGGCGGCTGGACGAATCCAGCGGATCCACGGCGGGGTAGATACCCAGCGCGGCGATGTCACGCGACAGCACGACGGTCGAGTCCAAGTGCTGGAAGGTGGTGGCGGGCGACGGGTCGGTCAAGTCGTCAGCGGGCACGTACACGGCCTGGATCGAGGTGATCGAGCCGGTCTTGGTGGACGTGATGCGCTCTTGCAGCTTGCCCATTTCCTCGGCCAGCGTCGGCTGGTAGCCCACGGCGGACGGCATACGGCCCAGCAGAGCGGACACTTCCGTGCCGGCCAGCGTGTAGCGGTAGATGTTGTCCACGAAGAACAGGATGTCGCGGCCTTCGTCGCGGAACTTCTCGGCCATGGTCAGGCCGGTCAGCGCCACGCGCAGACGGTTGCCCGGGGGTTCGTTCATCTGACCGAACACCATGGCGACCTTGTCCAGAACGTTCGACTCTTCCATTTCATGGTAGAAGTCGTTGCCTTCGCGGGTACGCTCGCCCACGCCGGCGAACACCGACAAGCCGCTGTGCTGCTTGGCGATGTTGTTGATCAGTTCCATCATGTTGACGGTCTTGCCCACGCCGGCGCCGCCGAACAGGCCGACCTTGCCGCCCTTGGCGAACGGGCACACCAGGTCAATAACCTTGATGCCGGTTTCCAGCAGCTCGACCGACGGCGACAGCTCGTCGAAACGGGGAGCGTCCTGGTGAATGGCGCGCTTTTCTTCGTGCTTGATTTCACCGGCTTCGTCGATCGGACGGCCCAGCACGTCCATGATGCGGCCCAGGGTGCCGGTGCCGACGGGCACCGAGATCGGGGCGCCGGTGCCGGCGACCTTCATGCCACGGCGCAGGCCGTCGCTGGAGCCCAGGGCGATGGTACGCACCACGCCGTCGCCCAGCTGCTGCTGGACTTCGAACGTCAGGCCCTTCTCGGCGAACGAGGAACCCTCGTCGGCCAGGGTGAGCGCTTCATAAATCTTGGGCATGTGATCGCGGGGGAACTGAATATCCACCACGGCGCCGATGCACTGAACGATGGTTCCGTTGCTCATGTCGATTCCTTGCTTGATAGCTTTTGAGACGGGAAGCCGCGCCTTAGACGGCGGCGGCGCCCCCTACGATTTCCGAAATTTCTTTGGTGATCGCGGCCTGGCGGGTCTTGTTGTAGACCAGCTGCAGATCGCCGATGACCTTCTTGGCGTTGTCCGATGCCGCCTTCATGGCGACCATCCGGGCCGATTGCTCCGAAGCCATGTTCTCGGCCACGGCTTGGTACAGCAGGCCCTCGACGTAACGCTGCAGCAGGTCGTCGATCACGCTACGGGCGTCCGGCTCGTAGATGTAATCCCAGCTGTAATCCGACTTCACTTCCGAGGTCTTGGACAGGCTTTCCGCGCCGGTCTGGTACGGATCTTCCAAGCCACTGGCCAGGGGCAGCAGGCGCAGGAACAGCGGCTCCTGCTTCATCGTGTTGACGAAGCGGGTCGACGCCACGTACAGCGCGTCGATGCGGCCTTCCAGGTAAGCGTCCAGCTGCACCTTGATCGCGCCCAGCAGGCGGTCGAGCTGCGGCTTGTCGCCCAGTTGGACGTCGTTCGAAACCAGCTTGGCGCCGATACGCGTCAGCACGCCCAGGCCCTTGTTGCCGAAAGCGGTCGCCTGCACGGCGATGCCGTCCTTCTCGAACTCTTTCAGCTTGGACAGCACCACGCGGGTGATGTTGGTGTTCAGACCGCCGCACAAACCCTTGTCGGTCGTCACCATGACCACGCCGACGGCCTTCACTTCGCGTTCGACCAGGTAGGGGTGGCTGTACTCGGGGTTGGCCTGCATCAGGTGCGCGGCGATCTCGCGCACCTTGTTGGCGTACGGACGGCCGGCGCGCATCCGTTCCTGCGCCTTGCGCATCTTGGATGCGGCGACCATTTCCATCGCCTTGGTGATCTTGCGCGTGTTTTGCACGCTCTTGATCTTGGTTCGGATTTCCTTAATTCCGGGCATTGCGCTTTCCTGTGAAGACTGGCCGATGGGTTCCGCTCGCGCCTCATCCATCCGTGAAGGACGGGCGAGGCGTCGCGGACGCCTAACCCATCACTTTCTTAAAAAGCACCGTGCTTCTTGAATTCCAGGATGGCGGCGGCCAATTCGCCTTCGTCATCCTTGGACAGTTCCTTGGTGTCTTCGACGCGCTGGATCATGGCCGCGTGCTTGGCCTTGAGCTGATCCTTCAGCGACTTCTCGAACGCCAGCACTTGCGAAACGTCCACGTCGTCCAGGTAGCCGTTGTTGACCGTGTACAGCGTGACGGCCAGTTCCCACACCTGCAGCGGCTGGTATTGCGGCTGCTTGAGCAGTTCCACCACGCGCTTGCCGCGCTCGAGCTGGCGACGGGTGGCGTCGTCCAGGTCGGAGGCGAACTGCGCGAAGGCGGCCAGTTCACGGTACTGGGCCAGGTCGGTACGGATACCGCCGGACAGCTTCTTGACGACCTTGGTCTGGGCGGCGCCGCCGACGCGGGACACCGAGATACCGGCGTTGATGGCGGGACGCACACCAGCGTTGAACAGGTCGGTTTCCAGGAAGATCTGGCCGTCCGTGATCGAGATCACGTTGGTCGGAACGAAGGCCGACACGTCGCCCGCCTGGGTTTCGATGATCGGCAGCGCGGTCAGCGAGCCGGTCTTGCCCTTGACGGCGCCACCGGTGAACTTCTCGACGTACTCTTCGTTGACGCGAGCGGCACGCTCGAGCAGGCGCGAGTGCAGGTAGAACACGTCGCCCGGGTAGGCTTCGCGGCCCGGCGGACGGCGCAGCAGCAGCGAGACCTGGCGGTAGGCCCAGGCTTGCTTGGTCAGATCGTCATAGACGATCAGGGCGTCTTCGCCGCGATCGCGGAAGTATTCGCCCATCGTGCAGCCGGCGTAGGCGGCCAGGTACTGCATGGCGGCCGAGTCGGAGGCCGAGGCGGCCACGACGATGGTGTATTCCAGCGCGCCGTGCTCTTCGAGCTTGCGCACCACGTTGTTGATCGTCGAAGCCTTCTGGCCGATGGCGACGTACACGCAGGTGACGCCCTTGCCCTTCTGGCTGATGATGGTGTCGACGGCCACGGCGGTCTTGCCGGTCTGGCGGTCGCCGATGATCAGTTCGCGCTGGCCGCGGCCGATCGGGACCATCGAGTCGATAGCCTTGATGCCGGTCTGCAGCGGTTGCGACACCGAGCGGCGGGCGATAACGCCGGGCGCCACTTTTTCGATGATGTCGGTGGCCTTGGCGTTGACCGGGCCCTTGCCGTCGATCGGCTCGCCCAGCGTGTTGACCACGCGGCCGCGCAGTTCGGGGCCGACCGGCACTTCCAGAATGCGGCCGGTCGTCTTGACCTGGTCGCCTTCGGACACGCCGGTGTAGTCGCCCAGAATCACGGCGCCGACGGAGTCGCGCTCGAGGTTCAGCGCGAGGCCGTAGACGTTGTTGGGGAATTCGAGCATTTCGCCCTGCATCACGTCCGACAGGCCGTGGATGCGGGTAATACCGTCGGTCACGGACACGACGGTGCCCTGAGTACGGACATCAGCCGAAGCGCCCAGGCCCTCGATGCGGCTCTTGAGCAGTTCGCTGATCTCGGAGGGATTGAGTTGCATATAGACTCCTGGAATCCTGTAAGTGCGCCTTAAGCGGCGAGCTGGTCGCGCATGCGGGCCAATTGGGCTTGTACGGAAGTATCGAGCACCTGGTCTCCGACAGCCACGCGCACGCCGCCGATCAACGACTGATCGACGGTGACGCTGGGCTTGAGCTTGAGGCCGAATTTCTGCTCGAGCGCGGCAACCAGTTCTTTGACCTGGGCTTCGCTGAGTTCGAACGCGCTGGTGATTTCCGCCTGCGCCGTGCCGTCGTGACGATTCCGCAGCGCTTCGAATTGCGAAGCGATGACGGGCAGCAGCAGCAGCCGGTCATTCTGGACCAGCAGCTCGATGAAATTGCGGGCGGCCTGCGGCAGCTCGGCCTTGATCAGGCCGGAGAACAGCTCGACGCGCTGCTTGTCACCCAGACGCGGGTCGGCCATCGCCTCGCGCACGTCGGGGTTGGCGGCGACTTGCGACAGCTGGCCGACCAGGTCGGCCCAGGCCGGCAAGCCGGCCTTGTCGTCACGCGCCGCGGCGAACAGCGCCTCGGCGTACGGCCGGGCAACAGTGGAAAGTTCAGCCATGACGGTCCCGGATTAAAGCTGCGCGCGGAGCTGGTTCAGCAGCTCGGCGTGGGCGCGGGCGTCAACCTCGCGCTTGAGGATCTGTTCAGCACCCTTGACAGCCAGCGCCGCGACGTCGTCGCGCAGCGCATCACGGGCGCGCTGGACTTCCTGCGCGGCATCCTGCGCGGCTTGCGCCACGATACGGGCACGCTCGGACTCCGCTTCGCGGCGGGCCTGGTCGATCAGCGAGGCGGCTTGCTTCTCGGCCTCGACGATACGGGCGTGGTTTTCGGACTTGGCAGAAGCCTCGATCAGGCTGATACGCGCCTGGGCCTGGGCCAGATCGGCCTTGCCCTTATCGGCCGCGGCCAGGCCGTCGGCGATTTTTTGGCGGCGCTCGTCCATCGCCTTCGTCAGAGGAGGCCACACGAATTTCATCGTGAACCAGCCCAGAACGAAGAACACGAGCATCTGGAAAATGATCGTCGCGTTCAGATTCACGGTCGTTCCTTTAACACCATTCGGCTCCGGTCGCGCCTGAAGAGAGGGCAATCACGGAGCGCTCGATACTTTGCTGATCGGCGATGGGCCTCAGGCCGCATCGCCGACAGCGTCATGACCCGCCTGTTTCGCCGGCGGGCAGTGCCTTAGCCGACGAACGGGTTGGCGAAGGCGAACAGCATGGCGATACCCACGCCGATCAGGAACGCCGCGTCGATCAGGCCAGCCAGCAGGAACATCTTGGTTTGCAGAGCGTTCATCAGTTCAGGCTGACGAGCCGAGGCTTCCAGATACTTGCCGCCCATCAGTGCGATGCCGATGCAAGCGCCGATGGCGCCCAGACCGATGATAAGACCGCAAGCGAGGGCAACGAAAGCGACGTTGGTCATGACAACTCCTTGGTTAGAAATCTGAAGTCAAAAATTAAGGAATAAGGGTACTGCTCAATGCAAGATGATCTTGCCATCCCGCGTCGACCGGTTGGCCGCCGCGGGAAATCCGGGGGTCAGTGGCCTTCGTGAGCCTGGCCGAGGTACACCAGCGTCAGCATCATGAAGATGAAGGCCTGCAGCAGAACGATCAGGATGTGGAAGATCGCCCACACCGAGCCGGCCAGGACCTGGCCGATGCCCAGTCCGATGCTGGTGCCGTTGAAGCCGGTCCAGGCGCCGCCCAGCAGGGCGATCAGCATGAAGACCAGTTCGCCGGCGAACATGTTGCCGAACAACCGCATGCCCAGCGAGACGGACTTGGCGGCGTATTCGATCAGGTTCAGCAGCAGGTTGAAGGGAGCCAGCACCACGGCCGCGATGCCATGGGCATGGAACGGCGCGGTGAACAGTTCCTTGACGAAGCCGCCCGGGTGCTTGATCTTGATGCCGTAGTAGAACATCAGCAGCAGCACGCCCAGCGACATGCCCATCGGCACGTTCAGGTCGGCGGTCGGGAGAATGCGGTGGTAGTAGAGCGGGTCGCCGTGCTCGGCGCCCAGGCCGGTCCAGCGCCAGATGGAGGGCAGCAGGTCGACCGGCAGCAGGTCGAGCGCGTTCATCAGGATGATCCAGAGGAACACGGTCAGGGCCAGCGGAGCCACGAACAGGCGGCTCTTGGCGTTGTGGACGATGCCCTTGGCCTGGTCGTCGACCATGTCCACGACCATTTCCACGAAGGCCTGCAGGCGGCCCGGAACGCCGTTGGTGGCGCGGCGCGCGGCGCGCCAGAGGAAGAAAATGACGATCAGGCCGGTCAGGGCCGACCAGAACAGCGAGTCGTAATTGATGACGTCGAACTGAGCAATAGCGCTCTGTTTCTCGCCGGTGTTATTCAGATGCACCAGGTGGTGCTGAATATACGCGGACTGAGGCGACACGTCGCTGGCAGCAGCCATTTGATTCCTACCCTATTTGCTGTATGCCCGGCCCTTGCGGATCGGACGATTCCACGATTTCGTTTGCCGCGGACTTGCCGGCATCTATGACAACTTGCGGAACATCAATAGCAGGAGATATCCCTTCAAGGTGAGGATCAGGCCCAGCAGCGCCGCGGGCCAGACCAGCCAGCCTTGCGCCACACGCGACAGCAGCCACAACAGCAATGCCGTTGCGAACAGCTTGATCAACTCGCCAAAGAGAAAGGTAAAGGGACTGGCCCGTCCGGACCGTACGCTGAAAGCCAGGCGCAATGCGAACAACGCATTGGGAATGAAATCCGCTCCTGCCCCCGCCAGCGCCGACCAACCTGCCGCCGCCCCTCCGACAACCCCCGCGATTACTGCTGCTGCGAGCCCCAAGGCGCCCTGCGCCACCAATGCCAACAGAAGGCCGCGGCTTGCCTGTGCATTCAGTGCCGCACGGTCCGCGTCGCTGAGTATCAGCACGCGATCCGCCTGGCCCTGCTCCGGCGTTCCCTGCATGGCATCCTGCCCTGCATGTTGCCCTGCACCCTGCCCGGCAAATACTTGCTGCGCATGTTGTGCTTCTAGCTGCATGGAACCCCGCTGCATCAGACTTTTCCCGCTTTCAGGCAACATCGGACGACACCCCTTTCAGGATTCATGGGGTATTCCCCGTGGATTTCGTCTGGATTGCCGGGCTTTTCAGGCCGTATCCTCTTGCGCCAAATTTTCATCGGCACCGGGAAACACCCGCTTTTTCACCCAACACGTTGCCCTGCAACTGCTTTTCTGCCCCTGTCAGAACTAGCGGCGAACAACCTTGTGTTCTTATCCCGCAAGCGTCAAACCCGCAGAGTATAGCTTGATTCTTTTTAGGCGAGCAAATGAACTTTCGGCCGGTTGTAAGCTGCCCGCGACAGTCCTTTGCGTCCGCGCCGCGACCAGAAAATAGGGACGTGAAAAGCGGCGTGCAGGAGCCTGCCCCTAGGATTCGTCCCAACCGAAATCGCCTTGCGCCGGCGCCCCTGCCCGCACTTGCGGCGCGCCGCCCGAACCTCGCGCAAGACCCGGCCACCGCAAGAAAAAACGCGCGCCGCGTTGAATCGCGGCGCGCGTCCGGCCTGCGCGGCAAGTGCCTCAGTCGCGGCGCACCGGCGGCGGCGCCCACAAGCCGTCCAGCGCCAGGTCCTGCGGCCAGTACAGACGCATGCTCAACAGGAACGGCCCGTCGGCGGCCGGCGCGCTCAGCCAGTTCGCGCGCTTGCGCTCGCCGGGATCGCGGCGCTGGATGTACACGTCCAGCGAACCGTCGGCGTTGTACTTCAGGCCGTCGGTGCTGCGCAGCACATAGCGGTTGGCGGGATTGGCGGCGAAGCCATGCTGGCTGTTGTAGACGTGCAGCGACCAGAACGCGTTGGCCGGCGGCAGCTGGCCCTTCTCGAAGTGCAGCACGTAGTCCTCATCCGAATTGAGCGTGCGGCCCTTGGAATCAGCGACCGTGACCGGATACAGCACGTCCTCGGGCGTGGGCGCGCCCAGGCCCGCATAGGCGATGGAGGCGCGGCGCGTGTAGTCGGTGCCGTAGGTGCCGATACCCGACAGCACGGTGTTCCAGCCGTTCAGCGGCGTGCCCAGCCGCGTCACGCCATCGGCGATGCGGCGACCCGCCAGCGGCTGCGCGTCCGCCAGCGCCTGCTGCACTTGCGGACTCAGGCGGCCGAAGTTGAACGGACGCCGGTCGTCCAGGCCGATGCGGCGCATGCGGTCCAGGATGGGGCCGTCATTGGCGTGCGGCGGGTTGTTGCGCAGCGTGTCGAAGAACAGCGCGAAGAACGAGGACGCATCCAGCGCCGCCGCCTGTTCGGCCGGCGTGCCCGGCGGCAGTTGCTGTGTCGTGGTCGTCGGCAGATCGCTGCCGATGGGCGCCGAGCCGATGCCTGCGCCGGTCAGCGGATACGGGTTCTGCCCGCCCTGCCCCTTCGCGCCGCGCGCCCGCGCGGCCACGCCCGGCGGCAACGCGGCGGGCCCGACCAGCGGGCTGGCCGACATGGACGACTGGATCTGATTGACCGCCGCGTAGTCCTGCGGACCGCCGGCCTGCGTCCAGCCGATCAGCCAGCCGGTCGCGGTGGGACTGCGCACCAGGTCCACGCCGAGCGGCAGCGCGCCCTGCCAATCGGGCCCGACGATGGCGAAGGACTGCGCGCCGTTGCCATTGGTGCGCGTGCCGCGCGAGGCGAACACGTCGCTCCACATGTCCAGCGCCGACAACAGCGTGTAGCGGCCGCCGGCATCGGGCAGACGCACGATCAGCGGCGCGCGCGAGACGTCGAACCACAGGCTCGAATGCAGCGCGTCGGCGCTGGGCCAGGGCGTGCCGGCGGCGGCCGGATCGGGGAATGCGGTCTTGTGGCCGAACTGGTTCATCGGCGCCTTGCCGTCGGCCGGCGACTGCACGGCCGTGGCCTGGCGGCGCGCCAGTTCCATCAGCACCATGGGATAGGCGTAGACGTAGGCGTCGATGGCGGTATCGCGCAGCTCCTGCTCGCTCATCCTGGGCGCGGGCGCGGCGGCGGCCGGATACGGGGTTTCGGACACCAGTCTCAGCGTGGAGCGCGGGGCCTGATTCTGGGCCTGGCTCTGGGCCGGGGTCTGGGCCTGGGCGGCGGCGAAGCAGGCGCTCAGGGCGCTGGCCAGAACGACGGCGGTCCAGCGGCGATTGACAGTGGGGTTACGCATGCAAGGCTCCTTGTTGGTTTTGTTTCGCAAGCGAGCCGCCGCGCAGGGCTTGCCAGTACGGGCAAGCGCCTGTGGCGCGGCACCTCCTGGTATGACGCCTTTCCAGGATAGGGCCGATACCTGCAACAAGGTGCTGCCCATAAGTTTCAAGGCGCAACGCTGGCGGGAGCCTCCCGGGACGCCGCTCGGGGCTGGGCGCGCGCGCCTTGGCGACCCGCCGCCGGGCGTCCTTGCCCAGGGAAGCGGCGCAAAAAAAACGCGCCCGGCGTGGGGCGCGTCTGTGCTCGCGGCTTCCCCCCGGCAAACCGAAGGGAAGGTAACAAGCCTTAACGGTGTTTGAAGTCCGGTTTGCGCTTCTCGACGAAGGCGGCCATGCCCTCCTTCTGGTCCTCGGTGGCGAACAGCGAATGGAACACGCGGCGCTCGAACAGCAGGCCTTCGTTGAGCGAGCCCTCGAAGGCACGGTTGACGCATTCCTTGGCCATCATGACCGAGGGCAGCGACATGGAGGCGATCACGGTGGCGGCGTCCAGCGCCTCTTCCATGAGCTTGTCGGCCGGCACCACGCGCGACACCAGGCCGGCGCGCTCGGCTTCGTCGGCGCCCATCATGCGGGCGGTCAGGGCCAGGTCCATGGCCTTGGCCTTGCCCACCGCGCGCGGCAGGCGCTGGGTGCCGCCGGCGCCGGGGATCACGCCCAGCTTGATCTCGGGCTGGCCGAACTTGGCGGTGTCGGCGGCGATGATGATGTCGCACATCATCGCCAGCTCGCAGCCGCCGCCCAGCGCGTAGCCGGCGACCGCGGCGATCACCGGCTTCTTGATGCGCTTGAGCGTTTCCCAGTTGCGCGTGATGTATTCGCTGCTGTAGACGTCCATGTACGTCCAGCTTTTCATGGCGCCGATGTCGGCGCCCGCGGCGAAGGCCTTTTCACTGCCGGTGATGACGACGGCGCCGATGTCCGGGTCCGCCTCGAAGGCCAGCAGGGCCGCGCCGAGTTCGTCCATCAGTTGATCGTTCAGCGCGTTCAGCGCCTTGGGGCGGTTCAGCGTCAGCAGGCCCACGCGGCCCCGGGTTTCGACCAGTACGAACGACTCGCTCATTGCATGTCTCCAGATAGGGTATGAAAGTAAGATATGAGCATGAAAACAAAGACCCCCCACGCCACGCGCGCCCGGCGCGTGTCCGCCGCCCCTCGTGGGAGCAACGCGGCGGTCCCGCAATCCCCCGTACTTTACCGCCTCTGGCCGCAGGACCCGGCCGGGCATCGCTACCGGATAACCCTGACGGTGGCCGAACCGGCCGCCGACGGCCAGCGCCTGTCGCTGCCGGCCTGGATCCCGGGCAGCTACCTGATCCGCGATTTCTCGCGGCAGATCGAATCGCTGGCGGCCTATTCCGGCGCGCGGCGGGTGGCGGTGGACAAGCTCGACAACCACACCTGGCAGGCCGCGCCCTGCGACGGCCCGCTGCGCGTCGAATACGAAGTCTATGCCTGGGACCTGTCGGTGCGCGGCGCGCACCTGGACGAAACCCACGGCTTCTTCAATGGCACCAGCGTGTTCCTGCGCGTGCACGGCCAGGAACAGCTGCCCTGCCTGGTCGACCTGGCGCCGCCGCGCGGCATCGACGGCTGGAAGGTGCACACCAGCCTGCCGGAAGCGCGCGGCCTGCCGGGCGCGGCCCGCCGCCACGGCTTCGGCCTGTACCGGGCGCCCGACTACGATGCGCTGATCGACCACCCCGTCGAGATGGGCACGCCGCAAGTCGTCAGCTTCACCGCCCACGGCGCAGAGCATGAACTGGTCTTCACCGGCGTGGCGCCCAAGCTGGACCTGGCGCGCATCGCCGACGACGTGCGCCGCATCTGCGAAACCCAGATCGCCTTCTTCGAGCCGCGCACCCGCCACGCGCCCTTCCTGGACAGCGCCGACCGCTACGTGTTCATGACCATGGTCACGAACGACGGCTACGGCGGCCTGGAGCATCGCGCCAGCACCGCGCTGATGACCGCGCGCAAGGACCTGCCGGTGCTGGGCCAGCAGGGCCAGGGCGAAGGCTATCGCGGCTTCCTGGGCCTGGTCAGCCATGAGTACTTCCACACCTGGAACGTGAAGCGCATCAAGCCGCAGGCGTTCGTGCCGTACGATCTGGCGCCGCCGGACCTGACGCGG
>NZ_JAGTJY010000380.1:0-1064 GCF_018195695.1 Achromobacter sp. Marseille-Q0513
CAGTCGCGCATCGAGATCGTCAGCGGCGGCGACATCCAGTTCCAGGGCGGTTCGCTGGCGCTGGCCACAGGCGGCCAGATCGCGGCCACGGCGGCGCGGCGCAGCTTCGTGGCGCAGGGCGCCGAGCTGGACGTGGCCGGCGCGGTGGGCGTGCGGATCGCGATGGCGTCCAACAGCGTCAAGATCAACGTGCAGGGCAACGAGCTGCGCGACGCGCCCAACAACCGCGACGCGGCCAAGCTGTTCAACGGCGAGCTGTGGGTGGACCGGCGCAGCCTGATCCCGGTGGCGGCGGGCGTGGGCGGCTACGAGGGCGAGCGCTGGTACACGGCCGGCGGCCTGCTGGAGGTGGGCGGCTACCTGGCCAACCTGGGCCACGGCATCGGCGAGTGGGCCGCGCAGGGCGGCACGGTGACGCTGGGCGGCAAGGAAGTGGTGGCGCAGTCGGGCTCGCGGATGAACCTGGCCGGCGGCACGCTGGACGTGGCCGAGGGCGTGATCAACCTGAGCTGGCTGCGCGGCGCGGACGGACGCTTGTACGAAGCGTCCAGCGCGCCGGCCGACCGGGTCTACGCCGGCCTGTACCGGGGTTACGAGGACCTGCACGGCCGCTGGGGCGAGAAGGCCACGCGGCGCTTCCTGAACCCGGTGCTGGCGCCGAGCACGCGGCGCGAGGCCGGCTATACCGTGGGCCGGGACGCGGGCCGGCTGGTGCTGTCGGCGCCCACCGCCGTGGTGGAAAGCGAGATCGTCGCCACCGTCTACGACGGCGCGCGCCAGACGCGGGCGCGGGCGGCCGGGGCCGACGGTTATGGCCAGAGCCAGCTGGCGGTGGCGCGCGCCGGCGGGCTGGCGCTGGGCAACTACGGCGCGCTGGGCCGGGTCAACGTCTTCAATACCGACGTCAAGCTCGGCCGCTACGCCGATATCACCTTGGCGATGGCGGCGGGCGACGCGCTGGCGGCCGAGCGCAGCGGCACGCTGTGGCTGGACAGCGCGCGGCTGTCGGCGATGGGGCTGGGCGGGCTGGACCTGGCGACCGGCGGCGCGCTGACGGTGGCCGA
>NZ_JAGTJY010000381.1:0-1046 GCF_018195695.1 Achromobacter sp. Marseille-Q0513
CGTCGAGAACCCTAGAATCAATACCGTCACGTGCCGGATCGTCAAGAATCGGAGGCGGACGACCTGGTAAATCAGCAACATTGCGAACGGCAGCAGGAACACGGTCCGCTCGGCGGTGATCATATAGGCGATCAGGAAACCGCACAGGGCTACGGCCACGGCGAGCCAGCGACGGTTCGCCAGGCCGTAGGCGAACAGGAAAGGGTTGATGAGGAAGGCGAAATAAACCTGCACATATCCTATGGTGGGAGACGTCGCGGCACCTTTTGCTCTCTGGCCGTAAACGTCCCCGAGGCTCTGAAGGCTCATGGAATCGCTGTAGATCGCCAGCAGCAGCACGCAGCAAATGAGCCAGGCGACAAAGAATAACGAAGCCATTCTTTTGCTCGGGCCAAAAACAGGCGTGGTGGTAGGTTCTGCGCCGAACGCGCGCACAGAGGCGAAAAGCAGAGTCATGCCGAAGGCCAGTGCGCCCATCAGGAAGCCATATTTTTCCAGGCCGTCATCATGGTTTTCCAGGTTTATAACGACGCCCGGAACGAAGACAAGCAGAAACAAAAGCAACAGGATGACGGAGGATGCGCGGTTGAACCTGACGGGCATTGCCAGTGTGGTGACCGCCAGCATCATGATCATCGCGACAATCTTCGAGACGTCGAGCGACGGATGAAAAAAGCCCCAATAGGCCTGTTCATAGCTGAGGTACAGCGCATGCGATACGGAAATGGAGAATCCGTAAAACAACACTGCGCAGAGCAGGATGAATCTGGACTTCGCTGGGGATGATAGGGCGATACCGGGCATTTTGGCAAAGCGTCGGGCTGGAGCCGGACGTCAGGCACGATTGGGCGTGAACCATGCCCGCAAGGCGAAGAGAGTCACCAGGAACGCGAATCCCAGCAGGGCTCCGACGAAGGCGGCGATGGTCTTGCTGGTGCCTTGAGGCGTTTCGGCGATGTAAATCGGCGCTTCGAGGCGGGTGGTGTACGGTTTGGGGTTCTGGGGCCGGGGTTGCGGGGGGGTCTGCTGGTTGTAGGAAGGGGCGG
>NZ_JAGTJY010000382.1:0-1044 GCF_018195695.1 Achromobacter sp. Marseille-Q0513
CGTACTCGACGTGCGCGGTGTTGATGGTGATGCCGCGTGCCTTTTCTTCAGGAGCTGCATCGATCTGGTCGTAGCCCTTGGCTTCGCCGCCGAACTTGGTCGACAGAACCGTCGTGATGGCTGCCGTCAACGTCGTTTTGCCGTGGTCAACGTGACCAATCGTACCCACGTTCACGTGCGGCTTGGTACGTTCAAACTTGCCTTTTGCCATGGCTGACTCCTGACCTGGATTGCGCTTCTGACTGAAGAAAAGAAGTTGTGGTGCCCATGACGCGGATCGAACGCGTGACCTCTCCCTTACCAAGGGAGTGCTCTACCACTGAGCCACATGGGCGTATAAATCTTGGAGCGGGTGAAGGGAATCGAACCCTCGTCGTAAGCTTGGAAGGCTTCTGCTCTACCATTGAGCTACACCCGCGGCTACCCTTTCACCTTCTCGTACTTCCCAACACCTTCAAACCCAGGCCCTTGAAACCTTACGACCTTCGTTGCAAAGGCCGCCCAGCTCCCAGGGCTTGCATTTTAAAATCCAGGCCGCTGATGCTCTAGCCGCGCCTGGATTTAGGTATAGGGTCTCTGGTGGAGGAGGTTGGATTCGAACCAACGTAGGCGCAAGGCCAACAGATTTACAGTCTGCCCCCTTTAACCACTCGGGCACCCCTCCAGCGGAGAACTTGAGATTATGAACACTTTCGAATCCGGTGTCAAACGCCGGGATCGAAAATTTCTAATTTCCAGTCCTGCCTCCGCCGCGTTTCCGCGCAGAGGGGGCGAAGCTTACAGGTTTCTGCGAAACGCTGCACGGAAAAGTTGCGCCCTCCGGGCCCGGGGACTCCGGGCGCGGCGTGCGGGTTGATCCGTCTGCCGGACCAGGCTGCGCCCTTCCCGGCAAAACAAGCTGCACCCGAACCGCCGCGTTTCGCCCTACCTCTGCCCACAACCCTTTCAGCACCCTGCCCTCTTGCCCCCCCAAAAAAAAGAACAAGGACGCGGCAGATAGACCGAACCGCCTTCGCTCTTACACCCACCCACCAACAGATGCGC
>NZ_JAGTJY010000383.1:0-1041 GCF_018195695.1 Achromobacter sp. Marseille-Q0513
CCAGGGTGCTGCTTCTGCCACGGGCGACCAGGGTGCTGCTTCTGCCACGGGCGACTGGGGTGCTGCTTCTGCCACGGGCGACCGGGGTGCTGCTTCTGCCACGGGCGACTGGGGTGCTGCGATGGCCTGCGGCTACGCAGGCAAGGCAATGGGCGCACTTGGCAACGCACTCTTCCTCGTCTACCGCGATGACGACTACGTGATCCGCAAGGCAGCCGCAGCCATCGTCGGTGAGGACGGAATCAAGCCTGACACTTGGTATTCGCTGAGCGCGGACGGCGAATTCATCGAAGCCTAATCCCCGGCTGCCTCGCTGGGCCGAGACCAGGAAATCAACATGGAAAAGACAAAGCTAGGCCCGTGGCATCGCTTTGGAGTGAAGCCGGTGCATATAGGAGTGTATCAAGTCCGCGTTCACTATGAACGCGCCAGCGGTGCATACGCATACTGGACCGGACAAGGATGGGGCTTGCGTTCTTGGCGGGAGTGTTTCGAGCGAACAGACGCAGGAGCAATCCAGCGCGCTGATGCAGATCGCGCGCCGTTCTGGAAAGCAGAACAAGTTAGTTGGCGCGGCTTGATTCGCTAAAGCTCAACCCCGAATCCTGAAAGAAGCGGCAGCGCGATGTAAGCACCCTCCCTTGCTTTATAGGGAGGGCCATCAAGGAAGGCAGCAGGTAGAAGTGCCACGTGGTCAAGGACACGAGTACTGAAACTGTCGCGATCCAGTTGCCTTCCTTGATGGTCAAGCGCAGCCCAGCGCAAGCACGGAAGCAGGTGCAGATGGCCCGTTCGATTCGGCCTACCGTGTGTGGGAATAGCCATCATGACACCCCGGAAAGACGGGGACTCCCTCCAGACGGCATTGCGGCAGCGCTTTAGCAACGCTGCGCAACTCAACTTTCAACACGCGAAAGGGTACGACAAACCGGGGCTTTATCCGGGGCGCAGTGCCGTCTGTAGGGGGTGAATGCGCAGTGCTGATGCGCGACATGTGATGGCCTAGTGACAGAGACGGGCAAGCAGCGTCCATCGATAACA
>NZ_JAGTJY010000384.1:0-1032 GCF_018195695.1 Achromobacter sp. Marseille-Q0513
GGAATCCCTGTGCGCATGCCTCGCACTGGACATCGAATTCGGCCTGGATCGCACGGGAAAACTCTATCTGTTCCAAGTCCGCCGGATGGCTAGGGCCCGACACTGGCATCCCGTTACCGAACGCCGCGTCGCCCGACAACTGGAGTTCGTCGAGCGCTTTGTCCAGGAATGCTCCCTGCCTCGTGAAGGCGTGGTCGGCGAGCGGACGATTCTGGCCATCATGCCCGATTGGAATCCAGCGGAGCTGATCGGCACAACGCCGCAACCACTGTCATCTTCTCTCTATAGAACGCTCATTACCCGCAGCACCTGGCGCGAAGCGCGCGCCGAGATGGGCTACCAGGAGCTGGGTGATGGCGAACTCATGTATCTCATCAACAGCCATCCATATATTGACGTGCGGATGAGCTTCAACTCTTTCCTGCCTGAGGGCCTGGACCGCGACACGGGCGGCAAGCTCGTGAGCGCCTGGATGAACCGGCTGGAGTCTTGCCCGGAACTACACGACAAGATTGAATTTGACATCGTTCCGACATGCCTGGATTTCTGCTTCGAACATGATTTCTCGGAGCGCTATCCAAACATTCTCTCGACCGCAGAACGTGAACAGTACACGCAGGCGCTGCGCATCCTGACCAGAAACGCGATCGGGCCGAAGCAGGACTCCACACTGGACCGGGCCCTGGAACTCGCCGCACAGCTGGACGCGCTACGGCTGACTGATGTGAATCACGCGGAACCGCATGCCTTCCTGGTCCGTGCCAGTCACTTGTTGAAGGCCTGCCGCCGTCTCGGCGTAAAACCATTCGCGGTTGCTGCCAGGCATGCGTTCATTGCCGAGGCGCTGTTGCGTTCTGCGGTGCGTCGCAATGGCTTGCGGCAGGAGCGCCTGGATGAGTTCAAGCGCAGCATACGCACCATCACTGGCAACATCGTCAACGAGTACGCACAGGTCTGTCATGGCGAGATCTCCCGGGAGGACTTCCTGACACGCTATGGACACCTGCGTCCCGGCACCTACGAGATCACTTC
>NZ_JAGTJY010000385.1:0-995 GCF_018195695.1 Achromobacter sp. Marseille-Q0513
GTCGCGCGCGCCCGGCGACCTGCTCTACACCGGCCTGTACAAGGGCTTCGAGCAGAAGCACGAGCGCTGGGGCGAGCGGGCCACGCGCACCTTCTACAATCCGCTGATCGCGCCGCGCCAGCGCTATGAGACGGGCTACACCGTGGGACGCGACGCGGGCCGGCTGGTGGTGTCGGCCAGCAGCGCGCGGTTGGAAGGCGGGATGACGGGCGAAACCTATCTGGGGCCGCGCCAGACCGATGCGCCGCAGGCGGCGCTCGACGGCTTCCTGCAGCCGCAGCATGCCGCCGCGCGACGCGGCGAGTTGGTGGCGGGCAGCTATCTGCCGCGCTATGACGAGGCGGGCAAGACGCTGTCCTGGGGGCTGACGGGCGTCGCGGGCAAGATCACGGTGGGCGAGGGCGAGGCCGGCGCCGGCGAGATCCGCCTGAGCGCGGCCTGGCTGAACCAGGCCGGGCTGGGCGGCTTGAGGCTGGCCGCCGTCGATACGGTGGCGGTGAACGACGCGCTGCGGCTGGCGCCCGGGGGCGAGGCTGTGCTGTACGCGCCTTGGGTGGATATCAAGGCCGGCATCTCCGCGCCGGGTGGCGCCATCCAGGCCGGCAACGTGCTGCGGCAGCTGACGCCGAGCGGACGCGTGGAGGACTCCGTGACCCTGCCGCGCGGATCCGGCCGCGCCGTGGGCGTGCAGGTCGCCGCCGGCGCGACGCTGGATGTGGGCGGCCTGTGGGCCAACCTGGGCGCGCGGCCGCAGGACCATGCGCTGTTGCCCTATGGCAATGGCGGCCTGGTGTCGCTGCGCAGCTCGGGCAACATCAAGCTGGAGGCGGGCTCGGGCGTGATCCTGGACAGCGGCGCCGCCGTGCTGGCGGGCGGCAAGCGGCGCGCGGGCAAGGGCGGCGACGCGGTGTTCGAAGCCGGCGCGGGCCCGGCCGCCGCCGTTGGCGCGCTGGACCTGTCGGGCGCGATTTCCGCGCTGGGGGCGGACGGCGGCG
>NZ_JAGTJY010000386.1:0-978 GCF_018195695.1 Achromobacter sp. Marseille-Q0513
CTTCCAAGAGTGCGCTGCTGCGCGTGGTACAGGATGCGTGGTATCGCTACCTGGCGACCCTGGGACTGGATGGCACCCGTACAGGAGAGCCGCCATCACCAGACTACATCGCCAAGATTGAGATTCCGTTCGATCACTCCGATGTACAGGTACTGATCGATTCCATGTTTCTCGACGGCAGCTTGCATCCGCTGGCGGTTCACAGTGTTCCTGTGGCGATGCCGAGCTGGATCAAGGCCGGTGTCATCCAGGACCCGGCTGCATTGCAGGCATTGGTGCTCAGAGGCATTGATAGTCTGGTAGAGGCAACGCCAGCGATAGCGTCTTCGCACAAAGACTGGAGCGAGTTCCCCAAGCGTTACGGTGAAATACTGGCCCGCTCGCATGGTCTGCCTGGCACCGAAGGTAGCGATCCCCTGCCGGTGATTCGTGAACGCATCAAGGCTTTGCAGGCGCTGTCTGATGAACGGCTCCAGGCATGGGTCGCTGCCAAGCACTACGCCGACCTGATCCTGCAGCCGGTGACCAAAGGTCCGGTGATGGTGCACCACGTGCCGCGCTTTTTGCGTCATCGGCGATCCGCTGGGGAAACCAAGCTGGCTTTGCTGGTCTTCGACGGCCTGGCTTTCGACCAGTGGGTGCAAATCCGCGAGCGGTTGATCGCCACCACAAAGCGCTTCGCGTTTGACGAAGGCACCGCGTTTGCATGGCTGCCGACGGTGACATCGGTATCACGCCAGGCGCTATTCTCTGGCCTGAAGCCGCGTGAGGTCGAGGATTCCATCGACCGCACGGACAAAGAGGAATCCTTGTGGAGGACGTTCTGGCAGAACGAAGGCGTCAATGCAAATGAGGTGATGTATCGACGCGCACTGCGTCAAGCCAGCCAGCTCGACGCACTGGAAGCGGAGTTGATCGACCGGCGCCCGAAGGTGGTGGGCCTGGTCATCGATGAGGTGGATGAGCGGCTCCACAAGG
>NZ_JAGTJY010000387.1:0-977 GCF_018195695.1 Achromobacter sp. Marseille-Q0513
CCATAATGGCGCGGTGCCCGCGCAACTTGCCCGAATCGTGGTTCATGGGCGCCACCCCTACCAGTGCGGCAATGCGCCTGCGATCAAGCCGCCCCAACTCCGGCAGCTCGGCCAGTAACACTGCCATGCTGGTTGCCCCGATTCCTGGAACGCTACTGAGCACTCGTGCCAGTTCGGCATGATGCCGCTGTACGTGGTGGCTGACCTCGCCATCGCAATCGTCCTGTTCCGCTTGCAAGAAGGCAATGTGCCTCTGAATGCTGGGGCGGGCCGCCGCGTGCGCCAGCCGCAAACGATGGCGTTCAGCGGTGAGCATCTGCACGATCTGTCGTCGGCGCAACACCAAGGCCTGTAATTGCTGCAACTGGGCATCGGCCAACGGCTTGATAAAACGGTCTCGCTGTGGGTGCTGGTGCAACACCTGGGCAAACCCGGCCAACATCCTTGCATCCAGGGCGTCGGTTTTGGCCAACAGCCCCATCGCGCGCGCAAAGTCACGCGCCATGCGGGGATTGACCACCGCGACAGCTAAACCCGATGCCTGTAACGCGTAGGCCGCCTCAAACTCATACCCACCGGTGGCCTCCAGCACAAGCAAACCCACTGGCAACTGCCTGAGCTGTTGCTCCAGCGCGTCAATACCGGCTTCATCATTGCTGAACTGCCGGCTCTCTGACTGGTCGCTGCACCACACCTCCAAGGTCTGGCTCGATACATCTATTCCTACAAAAATCGGATCGGACATGTCTTTCGGCTCCCTGCCTTGTTTATTCGAACTGCCTGCGTTCCTACAACCGTTCGGGCTGCGAGAAAGACGGTCCGGCTCACGCACTCCATGCTCAAGGACGGGCTAGACAAAGACTGCCCCAGGGGAGATCGGGTTACGTGGCCGGTCCGAACAACACTAAAGATACAAGGGGAGGCGCGCAGCGCTCGGGGTGGGCCTACCGTTCAGCGCCTTCCAGCGGCCAGTCGCG
>NZ_JAGTJY010000388.1:0-959 GCF_018195695.1 Achromobacter sp. Marseille-Q0513
TGTTGATGGCCAGAAGCGGGTAGATCAGATCGCGGGTAAGCGTGCCCGCGAGCTGCTTGCAGTCGCTATCGCGGATATCCAGGCGCACTTCGTTGTGGATTTCGGCCACGCCGGAGCCGAGGCCGGTGGCTTCGGTGGTGCTGGTCAGCGTGCTGCCCAAGATGGCCTTCGATTGCGTCTGCTCGCACCACTTAATCATCACCTCGAACGGCTTTTCCGAACCTTTCGCGGCCTCTTCGAACTCGATGGCCATTGCCGAGGGGATGACACCTGCCGCGTTGTGGCCAATGCCCGCGACAGCGCGCCAGAGCGTTGCCTTTTCCTCGGGGCTGGCGTTGCTCGGATACTTTCCGATGCGCAGCGGCAGGCCGTAAATGTCGAGGAACTCGGCCAGGTCGCCAACCGAGAAGTGCTTGAACAAGTAGGGCCAAACCAGCACGCGGCCCAGGCCGGAGCGCACGGTGTAGCCGGACATGGCCTTGTGGACGTGCATCATCCATCCGAACGGGCGCAGTGGTGCGCCGTCCAGAGAGCTGTCGCGCAGGCGCAGCTCGGTGCGAGTGTCGCGGTCGAAGCGGAACCACGTCTGCGGGCGGTGGTTGAATCGCACCACCGTCCAGTCGCCACCAACCCTGTCCCAGTCGTACTCGATAGGCGCAAAACCGTGCCCGATGGCGTCCAGCGCATCGAACATGAGGTCTTCCAGGTCGGTCATGTCTAGCAGCAGCTCCTTGGCGTAGGCGCTGGCTTCTTCCTCCTCCTTGCTCGGGTTGCGTGGCGGCACGATGTCCCAGGGCAGCTTGATGACGGCGCGCTTGCGCTTGGACAGCTCCGAGAAAACGTGGCCGTCGCGTTCCTCCATGTCACGGAAAAGCTCATGCTGGGCGATCAGGTCGCCGTTTTCCGCGCGCTCCAGGATGGAGTTCAGGCGTGCGGGCGTCAGGCCGCGCGAGGGATGT
>NZ_JAGTJY010000389.1:0-958 GCF_018195695.1 Achromobacter sp. Marseille-Q0513
GATGTCGTACTCTATGGTGAGAAGATGTAGCTTCGCGCAGCTTGCGGCCACTTGTTTTTGCAGGATTCGATGGACATCTGGTGGGCAATTGTCCAGCACTAGATAGGTGGCGAAGTCGTTGGCGATCAGATATGAAGCCAGTTCCGATGCGGTTGGGGTAAGATCGTTACCCAGGTCAGCGTAGATTACGTCGCTCGTTGGTAAGGCATTGAGCCCCACGGATGTCTCGAAAAGTGCTTGTGCGAATCGGGTCTTGCCGACTCCCGACAGTCCAGTAATTCGCACGGTGCTTCTTGGCTTTCTGAGCCGCTCCCGAGTCAGTTGAATTCCATCTACGGCGGATTTCGGATCTTTCAAACTGGCATTCGCATCAGTGACACACGGATGGTTATCGTTGAGGAATTCGTCGTTTTGATCGATAGGCGTGGCTGCCCAACGTCCAAAAGGTCTCCAGCCAGCTAGGGGTTTGCCTAGGCGAGAACGAACCCACAGGGCGACACTCGGGTGCCGTTTTAACCAAGTCGATAGGCGATCTCGGCCATAGAAGTCCAGGTGTAGGTCATCCTTGTCAGGCAGGGAGGCGATCGCCTCCTTCATTCCATTCAAGCGTTCAGACAACATCCTGTCGGAGCAGTCGTCCTTGCCACTGACGATGATATAAGCACCCTTCTGCACTAGCAGTTCTTTGAGGATTGCCTTGGGCTTCCCGTCTACTTCCATCTCTCTTTGACACGAGGACTTAACCATCGTGTGCTTCTTGACTTGAAATCCGGTATTTTTTCTGGGTACAAAGTTTGGAGTAGGGATATCACCAACGATTTTTACGCGCACATCCAGCCCGCCATCTGCTGCTTCTTGGGCACCTCCACCAGTAACGCTTGATGATTGAATGTTCTGTTGAATCAGTTCTGCTTCGCACAGGCGAGCCACAAGCTCCCGCAAGTCGCCATCATCAAGT
>NZ_JAGTJY010000038.1:0-37156 GCF_018195695.1 Achromobacter sp. Marseille-Q0513
CGCTTCGGGGGTGGGCCCTCCCCTCCGGTCCGCAGTGGCGCCCCTGGGGGAAGCGCGCAGCGCTTCGGGGGGACAGTCCTCAGCGCATGCTGATCGTCGTATTGACGCTCTTGGTGTGCGCCGACCAGCGGGCCGTGACGGTCTTGGTCTGCGTCCAGAACTGCACCGCCTGCTTGCCGTTGGGGCCCAGGTCGCCCAGCTTCGACGCGCGCGAGCCGGTGAAGCTGAACCAGGCCACCGGCACGGGGATCGGCACGTTGATACCCACCTGGCCGACGTCGATGTTGTTCTGGAAGTAGCGCGCCGCGCCGCCGTCCTGGGTGAACAGCGCCACGCCGTTGCCGTTGGGGTTGCGGTTGATGAACTCGACCGCGTCCTCCAGCGTTTCCACGCCGACCACGCACAGCACCGGGCCGAAGATCTCCTCGGTGTAGATGGTCATGTTTTCCTTCACGCCATCAAAGATCGTCGGGCCGACGAAGTTGCCTTGCTCGAAGCCCGCGACCTTGACGTTGCGGCCATCCAGCAGCAGCTTGGCGCCTTCGTCCACGCCCTTCTGGATCAGGCTTTCGACGCGCTTCCTGGCGTTGGGCGAGACCAGCGGACCCAGGTCGGCCTGGCGGTCGGTGCCGGAATTGACCTTGAGCTTCTTGGCGCGCTCGACGAAGTCGGGCAGCCAGTTGCGCGCGTCACCCACCAGCACGGCCACGGACGAGGCCATGCAGCGCTGACCGGCGGCGCCGAAGGCAGCGCCCAGCAGCTGGTTCAGCGCCACGTCCGGATCGGCGTCGGGCAGGACCACGCAGTGGTTCTTGGCGCCCATCATCGACTGGCAACGCTTGCCAGCGGCAGAGGCGCGGTTGTAGATCTCGGTGCCGACGCGGGTCGAGCCGATGAAGGACACCGCCTTGATGTCGGGATGCTCGCACAGGCCGTTGGCGATATCCGGACCGCCATGGACCACGTTCAGCACGCCCGGCGGCAGGCCGGCTTCCAGCGCCAGCTCAGCCAGGAACAGCGACGAGGTCGGATCCTGTTCGGACGGCTTGAGCACGAAGGTGTTGCCGCAGGCCACGGCGATGGGGAACATGAAGCAGGGCAGCATCACCGGGAAGTTGAACGCGGTGATGCCGGCGCACACGCCCAGCGGCTGGATCAGCGTGTAGACGTCGATGCCGGTGGCGGCGTTCTCGGCGTATTCGCCCAGCTGCAGGTTGGCGATCGAGCAGGCGTGCTCGACCACTTCCAGGCCGCGGCCGACTTCGCCCTCGGCGTCCGGCAGCGTCTTGCCGTGCTCGCGCGTGATCATCTCGGCCAGCTTGGCGGTATTGGCGCGCAGCAGGTCCTGGAACTTCAGCATGACGCGCATGCGCGCGCCCTGCCCGGCGTTGCGCCAGGTCTTGAACGCTTCCTTGGAATTGGCCACCGCCAGGTCCAGTTCCTCGCGCGTGGCGAAGGGCACCTTGGCGACGACTTCCTGCGTGGCAGGATTGATCACGTCCCGCCATTCAGTGGTCTTGGACTGCACGAGCTTGCCGCCGATCATTAGCGGAACGTGGGGGACTTCACTCATTTGATGCTCCTCGGACTGCTTGTCGTTGCGGATCGGATCCGCGTTCATGAATCATTGCGCCGGACGCGGGCCGCCAGGCCCGCGCCCGGCGCGCGGTTTACTTCTGGACCAGCGGGCAGGCCGAATCGGCCAGCGGCTGGAAGGCCTCGGCGGCCGGAATGGTCGCCACCAGCTTGGAATAATCCCAGCCGCCCTTGGATTCGGACGGCTTCTTCACTTCGTACAGGTACATATCGTGGATCACGCGGCCGTCCGGGCGGATCGAGGCGTTGCGCATGATCGGATCCTTGATGGGCAGCTCGCGCATCTTGTCGGCCACCACCTTGCCGTCGGTGCTGCCGCTGGCGGCCACCGCGCGCAGGTAGTGCAGCACGCTGGAATACACGCCTGCCTGGGTCATGGTCGGCTTCAGGCCGCGGAAGGCCTTCTCGAAGCGTCCCGACCACTGGCGCGTGGCGTCGTCATAGTCCCAGTAGAAGCCGTCCACGTAGGACAGGCCCTGGGCGGTGTCCAGCCCCAGCGCGCGCAGGTCGGACAGGAAGATCAGCAGCGACACCAGCCGCTGCCCGCCCGCCACGATGCCGAACTCGCCCGCCTGCTTGACCGCGTTGACCGTGTCCTGGCCGCCGTTGGCCAGTGCCACCACCTGCGCCTTGGAGCTCTGCGCCTGCAACAGATAGGACGCGAAGTCCGGTGCGTTCAGCGGATGGCGCACGCTGCCCGCGACCGTGCCGCCCAGGGCCTGCACGGCCTTGGCGGTGTCGGCTTCCAGGGAATGGCCGAACGCGTAGTCCACTGTGACGAAGAACCAGGACTTGCCGCCCGCCTTCACCGTGGCCTTGGCGCCGCCGGCCGACTGCGAATAGGTGTCGAACATCCAGTGAAAGCCCAGCGGCGAGCATTCCTTGTTGGTCAGCGCCGTGGTGGCCGGACCCGAGAACATCACCACCTTGTTCTTCTCGCGGGCGATGCCCTGCACCGCCAGGGCGACGGCGGAGTTGGTCAGGTCGGCGATGGCGGTGACGCCGTCGCGGTCGAACCATTCACGCGCGCGGGCGGCGCCCACGTCGGCCTTGTTCTGGTTGTCGGCCGACACCAGCTCGATCTTCATGCCCTTGCATTCCGCGGCCAGGCAGTCGTCGATGGCCAATTGCGCCGCCGCCACCGAACCCGGTCCGCCCATGCCGGCATAGGTGCCCGACATGTCGGTCAAGATACCGATCTTCACTGGCGGCTTGTCCGCGGCCAGCGCCTGTGCCGTCAGAACGGCGCCCAGACACAGTCCTGCGGCCAGCCCGCGTGCATGCGATTTCATGGATTTGTCTCCTGAGTTGTTATGCGTTGTGCGCCGTCTGTGCGGCCTGCGGCCCGGGCGGCATCAACCCCCAGGGCCTGCCGACCCAGTGTAGATGTGTGAAAATCAACAAGCAACACTAGAAATGCACATTACTTGTGCATCAATGCACATCGATACCGGGCATGAAAACCAGGGTTTCCATGCCTGCCGGGAGCGCGGCGACATGCTGGATTGGGACAGTCTCAGGTACTTTCTGGAAGTGGCGCGCACCCAGCGCGCCAGCGCCGCCGCGCGCAAGCTGGGCGTGGAGCACACCACGGTGTCGCGCCGCATCCGCGCGCTGGAGGCGGAGCTGGACACGCTGCTGTTCGAGAAATCACGCGGCGCCGGCTTCGTGCTGACCGAGGACGGCCAGCGCCTGTTCGTGCATGCCGAGCAAATGGAAAGCGCGGTGCACAGCGCCCGCGAAAACCTGTCCGGCATCGGCCAGGCGCTGTCGGGACACCTGCGCATCGGCGCGACCGAGGGCTTCGGCAGCTATGTGTTGACGCCACTGGCGGCGGACTTCCAGCGCCGCTATCCGCACATCACGCTGGATATCCTGCCGGTGCCGCGCTTCGTCAGCCTGTCCAAGCGCGAAGCCGACCTGGCCATCACCATCGAGCGGCCGCAGCGCGGTCCCTATGTCTGCAGCAAGCTGTGCGACTACACGTTGCGGCTGTACGGCACGCCCGGCTATCTGGCGCGCCATCCGCCCATCCGCTCACAGGCAGACCTGGCGGACCACACCTTCATCGGCTATGTGGACGAACTGCTGTTCAGCGAACGGCTGCGCTACCTGGAAGACCTGCTGCCGGCCAGCAAGGTGGTCCTGCGCAGCACCAGCGTGGTCGCTCAGTACCACGCTGCGCTGCAGGGCCAGTCGCTGGCCATCCTGCCCTGCTTCATCGCCGCCCAGGATCCCCGGCTCAGGCCGGTGCTGGAACAGGAAGTGGAGATCACGCGTTCGTTCTGGATGTACTGCCACGAGGACCTGCGCAAGCTCAAGCGCGTCAACGTGCTGTGGGAGTTCATCCGCAAATCGGCGCTGCGCAATGCCGGCCTGCTGGCCGGCACGCACAACGCCCTGCGCTACCTGCCCTAGGGCAGGCAGCCGCCGGGGCCTCAGGAAGCCGCGGGGCTGTTGCGCGGCGCCTTCACCCGCAGCCGGCGCATCAGCAGGAAGAACGTCAGCAGCGCCACCAGGCCGTGAATCGCCCAGACGCCCACGCCGAAGCTGAGCTTGCCGTTGGCGATCCAGGCCCGCGACAGGTTCATGAGGTTCATGTAGAGCAGGCCCACCAGGCCGGCGATCAGGATGTCGCCCGAACGCCCCAGGCGCGGATTGACCGCCCCCAGCGGAATGGCCAGCAGCGCCAGGTTCAGGGCCGCCAGCGGCAGCGACACGCGCCACATGACCTGCGACCAGCTGCTGTCGGTATTGTCGGCCATGAGCTGCCCGGTGGTGCGCGCCTTGGCGGAACGCTCGGCCGCCGCGCGCGCCTCGGCCATCGGATCGCCGCCGGCCTTGCTTTCCAGGCGCAGCCCGTACTTCTCGAAATTGACCAGCCGGATCTCCGGCGTGCCCGGCTTGAGGTCATAGCGGTGGCCGGCGCCCAGCACCAGGAAGCGGTCGCCGTTGGGCAGGGTCTCGCTGTGGGCGCTGCTGGCGCTCAGCACGCTGAGCCATTCCGGGCCGGTTTCGCGCGCGAACACGTTGCCGAGCTCGTCGGTGGGCTGGGCGGGGTCTTCGGCGAAGAACACGCGGTCGCCGCCGGCCGATTCGGCGAACTGGCCGGCCGTGACCTTGGACAAATCGGAACGCTGTTCGAAGCGCTGGTGGTATTCGCCGATCTGGCGATAGGCCCAGGGCGCGGCGAACAGGGTCAGGCCGGCCACGGCGATGGCCACGGGAATGGCCACGCGCAGCACGGGCTTGAACCAGTCGGCCAGCGACAGGCCGCTGGCGAACCACACGACCATCTCGGATTCGCGATAGTTGCGCGTCACAGTGGTGAGCACCGCGATGAAGACCGAGACCGCCAGGATGGTGGGCAGCGCCGTGATGGTGGACAGCGCCGCCAGCACCAGCACCACGTCCGCCCCGATGTTGCCCCCGGCCGCCTCGCCGAGCAAGCGCACCAGGAGCACGCTGAGCCACACGACGAGCAACGTGGAAAAGACAACGCCAGCGTGACTGGTGATCTCGCTGACGACAGAGCGTTTGAATAGAGACATGGGAGAATATGCGGGATAATCGACCGCATCATACACAGACGTACACGGGAAACCCTCATGGAATTTAGCACACAGACCACCGCTTCCCTGCACCAGATCAAAACCGCCGCGCTGGCCATCGGCGTCTTCGCGGACGGCGTGCTGAGCCCGGCCGCCGACCTGATCGACCGCGCCGCGAACGGCGCCGTGCGGGCGGTGGCCAAGACCGAATTCCGCGGCCGCGCCGGCGCCACGCTGACGCTGCGCAACCTGCCCGGCGTCACGGCGCAGCGCGTGGTGCTGGTGGGCCTGGGCAAGCAGGATGAATACTCGGCCCGCGCCCATGCCGCCGCCGAGCAGGCCTTCGCCCAGGCCTGCGTGGCCGCCCAACTGACCGAAGGCGTGTCGACCCTGATGGCCAACCCTGTCGCCGACGTGCCCGTCATCGCTCGCGCCCGCAGCGCCGCCATCGCCGCCGGCGCCGCCACCTATCACTACGACGCCAGCTTCGGCAAGCCCGACCGCGACGCTCGTCCCAAGCTCAAGAAGATCATCCAGGTCGTCGAACGTGCGGATGCCGCCCAGGCCCAGAAGGGCCTGCGCGAAGGCGCCGCCATCGCCAACGGCATGTCGCTGACGCGCGACCTGGGCAACCTGCCCGGCAATATCTGCACGCCCACCTACCTGGGCGAGACCGCCAAGCGCCTGGCCCGCGAATTCAAGTCGCTGAAGGTCGAGGTGCTGGACAAGAAGCAGGTCGAGGCCCTGGGCATGGGCTCGTTCCTGTCCGTGGCCCGCGGCTCCGATGAACCGCTGCGCTTCATCGTGCTGCGCCACGCCGGCAAGCCGGCCAAGAAGGGCGCCAAGGCCGGCGACGGCCCGATCGTGCTGGTCGGCAAGGGCATCACGTTCGACGCCGGCGGCATCTCGCTCAAGCCGGCTGCCACCATGGACGAAATGAAGTACGACATGGGCGGCGCCGCCAGCGTGCTGGGCTCGTTCCGCGCCCTGGCCGAACTGGAACTGCCGCTGGACGTGGTCGGCCTGATCCCGGCCTGCGAGAACCTGCCCAGCGGCAAGGCCAACAAGCCCGGCGACGTGGTCACCAGCATGTCGGGCCAGACCATCGAGATCCTCAACACCGACGCCGAAGGCCGCCTGGTGCTGTGCGACGCGCTGACCTACGCCGAGCGCTTCAAGCCCTCGACGGTCATCGACATCGCCACCCTCACCGGCGCCTGCGTGGTGGCGCTGGGCCACGTCAACACGGGTCTGTTCTCCAAGGACGACGCACTGGCCGAGGCCCTGGCCGCCGCCGGCCGCCAGGCCCTGGACACCGCATGGCGCCTGCCGATGGACGACGCCTACCAGGACCAGCTCAAGTCCAACTTCGCCGACATCGCCAACATCGGCGGCCCCCCGGCCGGCGCGGTCACGGCGGCGTGCTTCCTGTCGCGCTTCACCAAGGCCTACCGCTGGGCGCACCTGGACATCGCCGGCACCGCCTGGAAGGGCGGCAAGGACAAGGGTTCCACCGGCCGTCCCGTGCCGCTGCTGATGCAGTTCCTGCTGGACCAGGCTTGAGCGGCCAGGAATGGGCATGACGCGCATCGATTTCGCCTTCGGCGCGCCAGACCGCCTGCGCACGGCCTGCCAGGTGGCGCGCAAGCGCTACCTGGCGGGCCAGCGCCTGGTGGTGTATTGCCGCGACGGCTCCCGGCTGGCGTCCTTCGACCGCATGCTCTGGGCCTTCGACGATATCTCCTTCGTGCCTCATGTATTGGCCAATGACCCGCTGGCCGCCGATACGCCCGTGGTGCTGACCGCGTCCGATCCGCTCAAGGCGTCGGAAAAACTGGTCCAGGCGGGCCAGCCGCAACCCTGGCTGCTCAACCTGGACGACGAGTGCCCGCCCGGTTTCGAGGGCTTCGAACGCCTGCTGGAAATCGTCTCCGACGAGCCCGATGACAAGCAGGCCGCGCGCCAGCGCTGGCGCGTCTACCAGAACGCGGGCCACGCTCCGCACAGCCACGATCTCAGCCGCCTGCCAGACGCCTGAGCCGCCGCTCGCGGCGGCCCAGGCATTTTCGCCATCGGGAGTCTCCATGCCCCCCCATTCCTACGACCCCGGCATCCCTACCCTCACCCAGCGGGTCGGACCGCCGCATGACGACGCGCCGGCGCCCGTGGAGCCGCCACGGCCGCCCGCCGCGCCTGTCGGCGACGACGACGCCTTTCCCGTGCTGACCGAGATCGCCCCGGATCCTGCGCCGCCCGCGCCCGTCCCGGTGGCGCCTGTCTCGGTGCCGTCTGTCTACGTGGCGCCAGCCCCTGCGACGCCTGTCGCCGCCGCGCCGGCCACCTCGGCTGCCCAGCCTGCCGCGCCCTGGACGATGCCTGCATCCGCCCCCTTCCAGGCCGTCGACGACGATACGCCCGCCGTGGCGTCCCCCGAGGCCTCGGTGCTGGCCGCCCGGCTGCAGGCTGAAGTCGAGCAACTGATGCGGGCCGCCCTGGCCGATGCGGTGGCGCATCTGCAGGCCCGCATGGACGCCGAGCTGCCCGCGATCGTCGACCGGGTGCTGCGCGAAGTCCGCCGGGGCTGATGCCGCTTCGGCGTTCCACGCCTGACTGGATTCTTAAGGGAACTGTAAGGTATCCTTTGCATCTAAGCATTCGAGGCAATCCCTTTTTGCCGCACACAGGAGTTTTTCCATGAACGAATATCGTCCGTCCCCTTTTAACCGTTCTGGCGAGCTCGCCGGCGCGCCGGGCGAAGTCGTCCGCAACAAGGTCCTGCGCAATACGTACTGGCTCTTGGCCCTGTCGCTGATCCCGACCGTGCTGGGCGCGGCCGTCGGCCTCTATACCGGCATCAACCGCGTCATGGGCGCCAGCCCCGGCCTGTCGGCCATCGTCTTCCTGGTGGGCGCCTTCGGCATGATGTTCGCCATCGAGAAGAACAAGAACAACTCGCTCGGCGTGGTCCTGCTGCTGGCCTTCACGTTCTTCATGGGCGTCATGCTGTCGCGCCTGCTGGGCTTCGTGATGGGCATGAGCAACGGCTCGCAGCTGGTCATGACGGCCTTCGGCGGCACCGCGATCGTGTTCGGCACCATGGCCACGCTGGCCACGACCATCAAGCGCGATCTGTCGGGCATGCAGAAGTTCCTGTTCATGGGCGCCGTGGTCATCCTGGTCGCCGCGCTGGCCAACATCTTCCTGCAGCTGCCCGCGCTGATGCTGACCATCTCCGTGATGGCCATCGTGATCTTCTCGGCCTTCATGCTGGTGGACCTGCAGCGCGTGGTCAACGGCGGCGAAACCAACTACGTTTCCGCCACGCTGGCCATCTACCTGGACGTGTACAACGTCTTCTCGAACCTGCTGATGCTGCTGGGCATCTTCGGCGGCAACCGCGAATAACGGCTGCGCCTGATCCCAACCAAGGCCTGCATTGCGATGCAGGCCTTTTTTTCGTCCGCGCGCGGACTGAGCCTGGCCTCGCGCCCGCGCAGGTATTCGAAAAAAGAGAACAACAATATCAAAACCCCGAACATCTCCGGCAGGCTCGCGCTCCACAATGACGCCACCAACAAAACATCAAGGGGAATCGTCATGAAACGCGCAGCCGGCCTTGCCGCCCTGCTTCTTTGCCTGGCCGCCCAGTCCGCGGCGGCCGGGTATCCCGAGCGCGCGATCACGCTGATCGTGCCCGCCGCCGCCGGCGGCAATGCCGACATCACCGCCCGTCTGGTCGGCCAGGAAATGAGCAAGCTGCTGGGCCAGCCCGTGGTGGTCGAAAACCGCGTCGGCGCCGGCGGCCGCATCGGCACCCAGGCCTTGGTGCGCGCCCCCGCCGACGGCTATACCATCGGCTACGCCCACGTCGGCACGCTGGTCCTGCATCGCTACCTGTTCAAGCAACAGCTCTACGATCTGGACCGCGACCTGGCGCCCATCGGCCTGGTCACCGAGACGCCCAACGTCATCGTGGTCAACGCCGCATCGCCCTACCGCGACCTGAAGAGCTTCATCGACGCCAGCCGCGCCCAACCCGACAAGCTGACCATGACCTCGGCGGACCCCGGCACCACCAGCGAAGTCGGCGTCAAGCTGTTCGTCGCGCAAACGGGCGCGGCAGTGCGCCAGATTCCGTACAAGGCCACGGCGGCGCAGCTGTCGGACCTGCTGGGCGGACACGTCGATTCGATGATGGAGAACCTGCCGCCCCTGATCGGCAACCTGAAGGACGGACGCCTGCGCGCGCTGGCCGTCACCACCCGGCAGCGTGCGGCCTCCAATCCCGACGTGCCTACCGTGGCCGAGCAAGGCTACCCGGACTACGAGCAATCCGCCTGGAGCGCGCTGGTGGCGCCGGCCGGCACGCCGCCCGCCGTGCTGACCCGGCTCAACGACGCGCTCAACCAGGCCCTGCGCGCCGACGGCGTGGTCCGCGAATTGCGCAGCCGCTCGCAGGAACCGCTGGGCGGCGCGCCGCAGGACGTGCAAGCCCAGATCAAGAAGGAACTGCCCCGATGGGAGAACATCATCAAGGCCGCGGGCACCACGCTCGACTGACCATGCAACGCCCGATGACGACAGGAGCCCCCGCATGACCACAGTGACCCGCGAGGACTTTTCGTGCGCGGCCGCGACCGATGAATCCGCCTATCGCCGCGTCACGGTGCCGGTGCTGCGCATCGACGCCGGCCCCGGCCCCGCCGTCGCGCTGATGGCCGGCGTGCATGGCGACGAATGGGAAGGCCAGGCCGCGATCCTGGAACTCTGGCATCAATTGCCCGGGATCCTGAACCGCGGCACGGTCTATCTGCTGCCCGCCGCCAACGCCGAAGCCTCGCTGGCTGGTCGCCGCCTGTCGCCCAACGACGGCGGCAATCTCAATCGAGCGTTCCTCGGCCACCCTGCGCGCGGCTACACCGAAAGCGTGGCGGCCGCCCTGGAGGCGAAACTGCTGCCGCGCGTACAGGCGCTGGTGGACGTGCACAGCGGCGGCGCATCGCTGCGCTACCTGCCGTCCTCGGTGATCACGCGTTATGGCCAGGACGCGCTCGATCCGCGCCTGCCGGCGCTGGCACGCGCCTTCGGCCTGCCTCATTGCATCTTCTTTCGCGGCACGGAAGCCGGTTCCATGCCGGCCGCCGCCAGCCGTCACGGCGTGCTGAGGCTGAGCGCGGAAATCGGCGGCGGCGCCGAAACCGGCCAGGCGCTGGTCGATCGCTGCCGTGAAGGCCTGCTCGGCTGCCTGAACGAGCTGGGCCTGCTGGACCGTGAACTCGCGCGCCCGGATCCGCCGGCCCTGTACGACCTTGACGCCCCCGCCGCGACCTTGCGCGCGCACGGGCCCGGCGTCTTCATTCCAGGCGTCGAGCTTGGCCAGCGTATCTCCGCGCGTCAGCGCGTGGGCCGGCTGATCGAACCCGCACGCCCCGACATGCCAGCGCACACCCTGCTCAGCCCGCAAGCGGGCACGGTGCTGTGCCTGCGCGCCATCGCCCGCAGCGATGACGGCGACTGCCTGTTGCAGGCGGCGCCGGCGTTGCCCCTGGACTCCCTTTCCTCGCTGTACTGACCCATGCTGATGAATCCCGCTTTATCCGGCCTGCGCTGCATCCGCTGCACGACGCTGTTTCCCCCGGGCGACTATCCCGAAGGCTGCCCGTCCTGCCTCGAAGCCGGTCATCCGGCCTCGCTGGAATGCGTCTACACGCCGTCGACATCGAGTGTGATGCCCTTGCCGGTGCTGCATCCGATCACGCTGGGCGAAGGCGGCACGCCCTGCCTGGAGTCGTCCGTCCTGGCCCAGGCGGAAGGCGTGGGCAGGCTGTGGCTCAAATGCGAGAGCGCCAATCCCACCGGCAGCCACAAGGACCGCATGGCGGCCCAGCTCGTGTCGCGCGCCAGGCTGGCCGGCGCTACCCGCGTGGCGGCCGCGTCCAGCGGCAATGCGGGCGTTTCCCTGGCCGCCTACTGCGCCGCCGCCGGCCTGCAGGCCGAGATCGCCATCACCCGCAACTGCCCGACGCTGCAGCGCGAGGCCATGCAGCGTTTCGGCGCCCATCTCACCGCGTTCGACGACAGCCTGGCCCGCTGGCCGCACGTGGCCCAGCTATGCCGCGAACAAGGCGCCTTCGCCGGCACCAACTACCTGAACCCGCCCACGGGCACCCATGCCTATGGCGTGGAAGGCTACAAGCCGATTGCGCGGGAGATCTTCGACCATTGCGGCCTGCCCACGGATGTCATCGTGCCCACCGCGCGCGGCGATCTGCTGTGGGGCGTGCTGCTGGGTTGGCAGGAGCTGCACAGGCAGGGACTGATTCCGCGACTGCCGCGCATGCACGCGGTGGAGCCCTATGCACGCCTGTCGCGCGCCCTGCAGACCGGGGACGCGCGCGGGCTGTGGGAAGCGGGCACGGACCAATATTCCATCGCCGGCGGCACCACCACGCTGCAATCGCTGCAGGCGCTGGCGCGTTCAGGCGGACTGCCCGTGGATGTGTCCGATGCCGCGGCGGCCCAGGCGCAGCAGCGGCTGGAACGGATGGGGCTGGCCACGGAGCTGTCCTCGGCGGCGGCGCTGGCGGCCGTCACGCGGCTGCGACGCTCGGGCATGCTCGACGCCGAGTCGTCGGTCGTGCTGATCCTGACTTCGGACGGCCGGCGCGGCTGAGTCCAGCGGGCCCGCGCGCGATGGCGTGCACACGTATTCGCGATGGCTCGCCCGCGCACCGCCGGGCCCGCATCGCCAGGCGCTAGACGCCGTAGCGCTCCGTCAAGGGCGCCAGCGCGGCGCGCAGGCAGGTCGCCCAGAACTTGCCGGCCTCCGACAGCGGCCGGCTGCCGTGCAGGATCATGTGGCATTCGAAATGCACCGGCGCGGCCAGCGGCCGGAAGGCCAGCCCAGCGGCTTCCATGCCCACGGCCGTGGCCGGATTGGCGATGCCCACGCCGTGGCCGGCCAACGCCAGCTGGCAGACCGTGCTGGAGTACGGCGTCTCGATGCTGATGCGCAGCGCCTGCCCGGACTGCCGCAACAAGGCATCCAGCCGCTTGCGCGACGCGTCCTCCGCGTTCAACGCGATCACATCGGCGTCGGCCAGCTGCGCGAATTCGACCTGTTCCAGCCGGGTCAGCGTATGGTCCCTGGGAAACACCGCCACCGCCTGGAGACTGGCCAGGCGATGACCGCGCAGTCCCTCCAGCTCCGACTCGTCGGCCACGGCGGCCAGGTCCAGTTCGCCCGACACGACCATGTCGCGCAAGGTATTGGAATCGCGGATCTGCAGGTATAGCGGCGTGTCGGGATAGCGGACGCGGAAGCGCGCGATGGTATCGCTGACAATGGCGCCACTGTAGGCATGGATGCAGCCGACGCGCAGGCGCGGCTGGGCCGAGCCGCGTATCGCGCGGATCTTGCGGCCCAGGCTCTCCAGGCCGACGTTCAGGCGCCGGATCTCTTCATACAGCAGCGTGGCTTCGGGCGTGCGGTGCATGCGCTGGCGCACGCGCTCGAACAGGCGCATCTCGATGCTGGCCTCCAGCGCGGCCAGCGTGGCGCTGACGGTCGCGGGCGACAGGTCCAGCCGTCGGGCCGCGGCGGTCACGCTTTCGGTTTCGTAGACCGTGCGGAAGGTCTCCACCTGCTTGAGCGTGAACCCCATGGCGCCGCCGGCTTCAGATGCGCTGCAGGTCGAGCAGCACGCGGCGCGTGGACAGCGGCCGCCCCGCCAGGATCTCGGCCAGGCGCTCGCGCAGGTCGCGCCGCAAGCCTGGCTCGATGGCAGGGTCGTCGAAATCGGGCGGATCCTCGTCCACGCCGTAGCCGGTCTCGCGCAGCAGGGTCCATTCAAAGCGGCGTAGCGCGCCCGCCGCGCGGGTGCCGCCGGACAGCTGCTGCAACGCCATGTCGTAGGCGTCGTACAGCAGCGGATGCGCGTCTTCGCGCGGCAGCAGGCGCAGCAGCAGCTCGTTCATGTACCAGGCGGACATCAGCGCGGTGCCGCCCAGCGGGCGTATGCCCATGATTTCCGCGCGGGTCAGCGTCTTGACCTCGCCATTGCCGGTCCAGGACAGCAGCAGGGGCTGGAAGGCCGACAGCACGGGGCGCAGCACCGAATACGGGCGCTTGGCGCCCTTGGCGACCATGGCCACACAGCCATGATCGCGCGAGAAGGTTTGAACGATGAGGGAAGTCTCACGCCACGCCGTGGCGTGCAGCATGAATCCTGGGCGGTCCTGGACGCGAGGCGCCCGTTTACTCATAACCCAGATCGCGCAGCGCGCCTTCGCGATCGGACCAGCCCTTGCGCACCTTGATATAGACCTCGAGGTGGACCGTCTTGTCGAGCAGCTTGGCGATATCCTGGCGCGCCTCGGTGGCGATGCGCTTCATGTGCATGCCGCCGGCGCCCAGCAGGATGGGCTTGTGGCTGTCGCGCTCGACCACGACACAGGCGGCAATGCGCGCGCCCTTGTCGTTCTCTTCCCATTGCTCGATAACCACGGTACAGCCGTAGGGCAGTTCATCGCCCACCAGACGGAAGATCTTCTCGCGCACCAGCTCGGCGGCGATGAAGCGCATGGGACGGTCGGTCAGCGTGTCCTCTTCGAACATCGGTTCGCCTTCGGGCAGGCGCGCGGCGATTTCCTGCAGCAGCTGATCCAGCTGCTGGTTCTTGGTCGCGCTGACCGGCACCACGGCGCCGAACGGATGCAGCGCCATGATCTTGCTGACGAAGGCGAACAGGTCGTCGCGGTTCTTCAGCGCGTCGATCTTGCTGACGACCAGAATCGTGCGCTCGGGCGCAGGCAGCAGCGGCAGCAGCTTGGCATCGCCTTCCGACCACTTGCCGGCCTCGACCACATGCACCACGACGTCCACGTCGGCCAGCGCCTGCGTCACGACCCGGTTCATCATGCGGTTCATGGCGCCGCCATGGCGGGTCTGGAACCCGGGCGTGTCCACGAACACGAACTGCTCGTGCTCGCGGGTCAGCACGCCATGTATGCGATGGCGCGTGGTCTGCGCCTTGCGCGACACGATGGAGATCTTGGAGCCGATGAGGGCATTGGTCAGCGTGGACTTGCCCACATTGGGGCGGCCAACGATGGCGACGAAACCGGTGCGGAAAGGGGTATTGCTCATTTAGTCTCTTGAGCCACTGCCACGGGCAGCGACAATTGCGCGGTCTTGCGCGCCTTGCCCGACTTGCGGGCGGCTTTCGTGGCCGGGCTGACGGCCTGCGCGGCCTCCAGCGCCAGCTTGGCCGCCGATTGCTCGGCGGCGCGGCGGCTGGCGCCAGGCGCCGTCACCTTGATTTCCAGCGCCGGAATGGCGCATTCGACCTCGAACTGCTGGCTGTGGGCCGCGCCGTGGGTGGCCACCACCGTGTACAACGGCAGCGCCATCTTGCGGCCCTGCAGGAATTCCTGCAGCAGGGTCTTGGCGTCCTTGCCCAGGGTCTTGGGATCGACGCTGGCCAGCACCGGCTGGTACTGGCGCGCGATCACGCGCCGCGCGGCGTCGAAGCCGGCGTCGAGGAACACGGCGCCGAACAGCGCTTCTACCGTATCGGCCAGGATGGACGGCCGGCGGAAACCGCCGCTCTTCAATTCACCCTCGCCCAGGCGCAGATACTGCGACAGCTCCAGTTTCTGCGCGATATCGGCCAGCGACGCCTGCTTGACCAGATTGGCCCGCAGGCGCGACAGGTCGCCCTCGTCGATCTTGGCGAAGCGCTCGAACAGCATGGCGGCCACGACGAAATTCAGCACGGAATCCCCAAGGAATTCCAACCGCTCGTTATGGCGCGCGCCGTGGCTGCGATGCGTCAGCGCCTGTTCGAGCAAAGCCGGATCGCTGAAATGGTGATCCAGGCGGTTTTCTAGCGTGGCTAGCGACATAATCAGTTGAATCGGCCGATGCGGCTCAGATCGCTGAAATTCATCCAGATGAAGAACGCCTTGCCGACGATGTTGGCTTCTGGAACGAAGCCCCAATACCGGCTGTCAGCGCTGTTGTCCCGATTATCGCCCATGGCGAAATACTGCCCCTCGGGTACTTTGCAGCGTACTCCATTGCGGCTGTATTGGCAGTTCCCGAGGTTGGGAAACGGATACTGCGGCCCGAGTTCCTGCATTTTTCCTTCATCGAGCAGGATCTTGTGCTCAACGTCGCCCAATTTCTCTTTGTATTGTGCGATATAAGAGACACGGTCAGGCTCGAAATAGTCGCCGTCCCGGGCATGCGTCACCAATTCGCCATTGATGTACAGCTTCTTGTCCAGGTAAGCGATCTCGTCGCCCGGCAGGCCGACCACGCGCTTGATGTAGTCCACGTCCGGATCCACCGGATAGCGGAACACGAACACGTCGCCGCGCTGCGGCTTGCCAATATCGACGACCTTCTTGTCGAGGACGGGCAGACGCAGGCCATAGCTGAATTTGTTCACCAGGATGAGGTCGCCGGATTGCAGCGTGGGCAGCATCGAACCCGACGGAATGCGGAACGGCTCGACCACGAACGAGCGCAGCATGAACACGAACAGGATCACGGGAAAGAAGCTGACCGCGTACTCGATCCACCACGGCATGCGCCGCGCCTCGTCGCCGGCTTCACGCCGCAGGCGCTCGGCTTCCTGCGAGTCGCCGATAACGGCCGCGTCATATTGGGCCATGGCGGCCTGGGCGCGATTTTCGCGCCCCCGGCGCAGCACGGCCAGGTCGAGCACCCAGATTGCGCCGGTCAGGACCAGCAGCACGAACAGGATCAGGGCAAAGTTCCAACTCATCAGCTAACCGCCTTATTCGGGTTCTATTTGTCTTCCACCTGCAGGATGGCCAGGAAGGCCTCTTGCGGAATCTCGACGCTACCGACCTGCTTCATGCGCTTCTTGCCGGCCTTCTGCTTTTCGAGCAGCTTCTTCTTGCGGGAGATGTCGCCGCCATAGCACTTGGCCAGCACGTTCTTGCGCAGCGCCTTGACGTTCTCGCGCGCAATGATCTCGGCGCCGATGGCGGCCTGGATCACCACGTCGAACATCTGGCGCGGAATCAGTCCGCGCATGCGCGTGACCACATCGCGGGCGCGATGGCGGGCGTTGCTGCGGTGGACGATCACGGCCAGCGCGTCGACGCGGTCGTTGTTGATCAGCAGGTCCACGCGCACCACGTCGGCCGAGCGGTACTCCAGGAACTCGTAGTCCATCGAGGCGTAGCCACGCGACACCGACTTGAGCTTGTCGAAGAAGTCCAGCACGATCTCGGCCAGCGGGATCTCGTACACCAGGTGCACCTGGCGGCCGTGATAGCTCATGTTGACCTGCACGCCGCGCTTGTTGTTGCACAGGGTCATGACCGGACCGACGTAGTCCTGCGGCATGAACAGCGTGACCTTCACGATCGGCTCGCGGATGTCGGCGATCTTGCCGACTTCCGGCATGCGCGACGGGCTTTCGACCGTGATGATGGAACCGTCGCGCTGCTCGACTTCGTACACCACCGACGGCGCGGTGGTGATGATGTCCATGTCGAATTCGCGCTCCAGGCGCTCCTGCACGATTTCCATGTGCAGCAGGCCCAGGAAGCCGCAGCGGAAGCCAAAGCCCAGCGCCTGCGACACTTCCGGCTCGAACATCAGCGCGGCGTCGTTCAGCTTGAGCTTGTCCAGCGAATCGCGCAGCTGGTCGTATTCCGAGCTTTCGACCGGGTACAGGCCGGCGAACACCTGCGGCTTGACTTCCTTGAAGCCCGGCAGCGGCGCGGCCGCCGGCTTGTTGGCCAGCGTGACCGTGTCGCCGACCTTGGCGTCTTCGAGCTGCTTGATGCCGGCGATGATGAAGCCCACCTCGCCCGCCGACAGGTGCGGACGCTGCTGCGACTTCGGCGTGAACACGCCGGTCTGCTCGCACAGGTGGGTGGCGCCGGAGGCCATCAGCAGGATCTTGTCCTTGGGCTTGAGCATGCCGTTGACGATGCGCACCAGCATCACCACGCCCACGTAGTTGTCGAACCACGAGTCGATGATCAGCGCCTGCAGCGGCGCCTCGGGATCCCCCTTGGGCGCCGGCACGCGGGCCACGATGGATTCCAGGATCTCGTCGATGCCCATGCCGGTCTTGGCGCTGGCCAGCACCGCTTGCGAGGCGTCGATGCCGATCACGTCCTCGACTTCCTGGCGCGCGCCTTCGGGATCGGCCTGCGGCAGGTCCATCTTGTTCAGCACCGGCATCACTTCCACGCCCAGCTCGATGGCGGTGTAGCAGTTCGCCACGGTCTGCGCCTCGACCCCTTGGGAGGCGTCCACCACCAGCAGCGCGCCCTCGCAGGCGGACAACGAACGGCTGACTTCGTACGAGAAGTCGACGTGTCCCGGAGTGTCGATGAGGTTCAGGTTGTAGACCTTGCCGTCCTGCGCCTTGTAATGCAGGGCGGCCGTCTGGGCCTTGATGGTGATGCCGCGTTCGCGTTCGATTTCCATGGAATCGAGC
Source organism: Achromobacter sp. Marseille-Q0513 (assembly GCF_018195695.1). Lineage (NCBI taxonomy): Bacteria > Pseudomonadati > Pseudomonadota > Betaproteobacteria > Burkholderiales > Alcaligenaceae > Achromobacter > Achromobacter sp. Marseille-Q0513. Next base: position 17,639 of record NZ_JAGTJY010000038.1, read on the forward strand.
ACCTGCGCGGACATTTCGCGATCCGCCAATCCGCCGCAGCGTTGGATCAGGCGATCGGCCAGGGTCGATTTGCCGTGATCGATGTGGGCGATGATGGAGAAGTTGCGAATATGCTGCATGCTTGAGTTTAAAAGGGACGGAACACTCGACACAGAACGCTCAGCGCCTGGCCGGAAGACACCGCCGCCGGAATACGCACGGCTGACGAGATGCGCCCTGGGGCGGCTGGCCCTGGGCAAAAACGAGGGGGCGCCATGCGCCCCCTCTTGCGGCAACCAGGCATTTTAGCCGGTCTTGGACCTTATTTGGACGCGGGTACCGCCACCCACTGCGTCTGCTCGCCACGACGGACCAGCAGGCCCACCGCGCGCGCCTTGTCCAGCTTGGCGACCAGCTCGCCGAACTGCTTGGCGCCGGTGACGTCAGTGTCGTTCAGAGCCAACACGATGTCGCCTTCCTGCAGTCCGGCCTTGGCCGCGGCGCCTTCGGCGATCTTGACCTGCACGCCGCCCTTGATGCGCAGCTTGCGTTGCACCTCGGCCGGCACGTCGATCACGCCCAAGCCCAGCGCGTTGGTGACGTCCGGGGGAGGCACAGCGCCCTTCTTGGCGCCGCCGCCCTTCTCGGCCGGGATTTCACCGACCTTGACCGGCAGCGTGACCGTCTTGCCCTTGCGCCAGACTTCCAGGTCGGCGTTGGTGCCCGGCTTGGTTTCGCCGACGATGCGCGGCAGATCGGACCAGCGCTTGATGGTTTCGCCGTTGAACTTCAGGATCACGTCGCCCGGCTGCACGCCGGCCTTGTCGGCCGGACCGTCCGCCTCGACGCTGCTGACCAGGGCGCCTTCGGCCTTGGGCAGGCCGATGGCTTCGGCCACATCCTTGCCGACCTCGCCGATCTGCACGCCGACGCGGCCACGGGTCACCTTGCCGGTGGCGCGCAGCTGGTCGACCACGCGCATGGCTTCGTCGATGGGGATCGCCAGCGAAATGCCCATGAAGCCGCCGCTGCGCGAGATGATCTGCGAGTTGATGCCGACCGCTTCGCCATCGAGATTGATCAGCGGACCGCCGGAGTTGCCCGGGTTGACCGCGACGTCCGTCTGGATGAACGGCAGATATTCGCCGGTATCGCGGCCAATGGCGCTGACGATGCCGGACGTGACGGTGGAATCCAGGCCGAACGGCGAACCGATGGCCAGCACCCACTGCCCCTTCTTGAGCTTCTTGGGATCGCCGATGACCAGCGGCGTCATGCCCTTGGCCTCAACCTTGATCAGGGCGACGTCGGTGCGCTCATCCGTGCCGATGACCTTGGCCTTGAATTCGCGGCCGTCGGTCAGCGTGACGTAGATGTCAGTTGCGTCGACGACCACGTGGTTATTGGTGAGGATGTAGCCGTCTTCGGAGATGAAGAAGCCCGATCCCACGCCGCGCGGCACGGTGCGCTCTTCGGGCTGCGAAGGCTGCGGACGCTGCCGCGGCGTGGGCGACTGCTGGCCCGGCGGCTGGAAATCCGGCCCGAAGAACCAGCGGAACAGTTCATAGGGATCGTTGCCGCCGCCCATCCCGGGACCGCGCACGGGCACGGTGGCGGTGGTGCGGATGTTGACGACGGCGGGGTCGGCTTTCTCGACGATGGTCGTGAAATCCGGCAAGGCCACCGTCGGCGTCTGCGCCAACGAGGCAGGCGCATAGGCGGTCGACATCAACAGGCCCGCAACCATGGCCGCCAGCAGGCGCCGGAATTGCAGGTTCGACCCCAACATTGTTTTCATAGATTGCTCCGAAATTACTGCTTGCCCGCGGCCGGGGCGGCGGCGGGCACGTACTCCGTGCCCTGGGCCAATTGTTCGAGCGTGGTCAGCGGCACCTCACCCACGGCCGTCAACCAGAAATCGGCGATGCGCGTACCGTAGACCGTGATCGAGCCGCGCTGCGCCGCGCCATGAGGCGGCGTATGGCCGCGCAGGCTGTCGTAGGGCTCGATGAAGACCGAGATCGCCGCCAGGCCGTCCGACAGCACCACCTGGCTGACGGTGCCCGAGCGCCCCATCGAGCGCGCCACCTGCATTATCACGGTGAAACCCTCGGGCGCGGGAATGCGCCAGCCCTGGGCAGCCAGGTCGACCTGCTTCATGGACGGTTCCAGCACCTTCCAGTCGCGGGTATTCCAGCGCGAAGCCAGCGATTGTGGATCGACCTCGGATCCCAGGCGCAAGGACGTGAAGGACACCTGTTCGACCACGCCTCGCGCGGCATTCAGCGTCTGCGCCTTCAGCAGCAGGTTGGTTTCGACGTCGGCACAGAGGCGATAACCGTAGCGCAGCTTGTCCACGGGCTCGATGGTGATCAGCCGGCATTCACGCCCCGCCACCCGATGCAGCGCGGATTCGGCGCGCATCCGGTAGTGCTTGGACAGGTTGGCGGGATCGCCCAGCAACAGACCCGGGAAACGGTCACCGCGGCGGCGCTCGATCAGCACCGTCTTGCGCTCGGGGATCAGGCACTGCACATCTTCGTTGTGGCGCAGATATTCGCGCGGCTGGCCGTCCAGGATTTCCAGGCGCTCACGCTCGCCGGTGCCGTCCAGCACATGGACCAGCCGGGAAGACTGGATGGTCTCGCCCTGCTGATACATGAAAACGCCCGCGTAGTCCTGCTTGCGGGCCGCCTGCTGGATGCGCGACAGCAGCTGCACCACATCTTCAGGCGCGGCGGCAGGCGCGGCATCGGCGGCGCGGGCGGGTTCGGGGGCGGCGAGGAATGCGGCAAACAGCGGGGCGGCGAACCAGGCAGCCCGATGGGCCGGCCAGGTAGCGGCGCGGCCCAGGGCTGGCCAGCGTGTCGGAAGCACTAAGGCCATCAGCGGCCCGCCCCTGTATCGAAGGACACCTGGCGCACGGCGCTGGGGCCGGCCATCTGCCGATGAGCCTCGAGGTAATCACGCAGGCTCGCGTCTTCGGTGCTGGCACCCGCGCTGGCGTCGGCCAGCACGCGGGTCTCGGTGCCCGTCGAGCCGCCGGACAGATAGGGCTGGGCCACCCAGGCCACGGTGGCGACGGCGGCGGCCACGGCCAGGCCGGACAGTCCCATGCGCAAGGGCGAACGACGTCGAGGCGCCGCGACGATGGGCAATTCGGCGTCCAGCGCGCGCGCCAGGCGGGCCTGGAAGGCGGCGCTGGGCGTCAGGGCCAGATCGGAATTGCGCAGGGCATCGCCGATCAGATGATAGGTATCCCAGGTCTGCTGCCCTTCCCGGGTCAACAGGCCAGCGAGGACATCGTCGGATTCTTCTCCGTCCATCCAGGCGGAAACCGACTCTTCCCAGGAAGACTCGGCGATCACGACGGACTTGGCTGCTGTTTGCATGACTGCGACTCCTTACCAGCGACGCTCGGCATCGGTGCCTAGCAATGGGCGCAACTTTGCGGCGATGGCTTCACGCGCGCGGAAAATACGCGAGCGCACCGTGCCGATCGGGCAGTCCATGCTCTGGGCGATGTCTTCGTAACTCATACCTTCGATTTCACGCAGGACGATTGCGGTCCGCAATTCCTCGGGCAATTCCTCGATAGCCGCGTTGACCGTTTGAGCGATCTCGCGACTGGCAACCATCGACTCCGGCGTGCTTATGTCGGTTAGGTTCTCGGTTTCGTTAAAAGTTTCACCGTCTTCCGTTTCTATCGCATTGGGCGCGCTGGGACGGCGTCCCTGGGACGCCAGCCAGTTTCTCGCCGTATTGATGGCGATGCGATACAACCAGGTGTAAAAGGCGCTGTCGCCTCGAAACTGGGGCAAGGCGCGGTAGGCCTTGATGAAGGCCTCCTGCGCCACATCCTCGATTTCCGACGGATCGCGGATCATCCGCGCCAGCAGGCGCAGGATCTTGCGCTGGTACTTCAGGACCAGCAGATCGAAGGCTTTCTTGTCGCCGCGCTGGACGCGGGCGACGAGTTCAGCGTCGACTTCGCGTTCGCTCATTCGGCCTCCCGCGGCGCGGCAGGCGCGGCTGCGCGCGGTTCGACCTGCGCCAGCAGGCACAGGCGACGCCAGGCATCAGGCCGCAGGGCCCGCCGCCAGACGGTAAAGGTGTAGTTGCTGCGAGTAAAGGCCATACTCCCGGTGGGCAAGGGCTGCAAGGTGAGCGTGAGCCACGCCGCCCCTCTGCTGCAACGCAGCAGGCCGGCGTCGCGCCAGCCCGACGGCAGCCGCAATTGCCAGCGGCCGCCCTCAGGGGAGGCTCGCAGCGCGGATACCGGGGACAGGCCGCCACGCAGCGAGTGTAACAGCCCCGCCACGACCACCAGCGCCGCGAGCGCGGCGCCGGCGGCTGGCTGGTCCAGCCAGGCCGCCGACAGCAGCACCGATGCCGCCGCCACGGCGACGGCCAGGCCGGCGAGCGCGGACGCGGCGCGGGGCCGCGTCACCACGGCAAGCACGGCCCGGCGCCCGCGCGCGGGAACTTCCAAGTCAGACCCGGCGAACGGCCATCGAGCCGTTGGTGCCGCCGAAACCGAAGGAGTTCGACAGACCCACGTCGATCTTCATCTGCCGCGCCTCGTTGGCGCAGTAATCCAGATCGCATTCCGGATCCTGATTGAAGATATTGATCGTGGGAGGCGACACCTGGTTGTACACGGCCAGCGTGGTGAACACGGCTTCGATCCCGCCCGCGGCGCCCAGCAAGTGCCCGGTCATGGACTTGGTCGAGTTGACCACCAGCTTCTTGGCGTGATCGCCGAAAGCCAGCTTCAGCGCGTCGGACTCGTTCTTGTCGCCCAGCGGCGTGGAGGTGCCGTGCGCGTTGACGTACTGGACGTCTTCAAGATTGAGGCCGCCGTTGCGCAGCGCATTGAGAATACCGCGGCGCGGGCCGTCCTTGTCGGGAGCCGTGATGTGGTGCGCGTCCGAGCTCATGCCGTAGCCGGCCAACTCGCCATAGATGCGCGCGCCGCGCTTCTTGGCGTGTTCGTACTCTTCCAGCACCAGCACGCCGGCGCCTTCGCCCAGCACGAAGCCGTCGCGGTCACGGTCCCAGGGACGCGAAGCGGTCGTGGGATCGTCGTTGCGCGTCGACAGGGCGCGCATCGCGGCGAAGCCGCCGATGCCTAGCGGGGACACGGTCGATTCGGCTCCGCCTGCCATCATGACATCCGCATCGCCATATTCGATCAGGCGCGCGGCATCGCCGATGCAGTGCAGGCCGGTGGTGCAGGCCGACACGACGGCGTAGCTCGGCCCCTTCATGCCATAGGCGATCGAGAGATGGCCGGAGATCAGGTTGATCAGGGAACCCGGCACGAAGAACGGGGAAATACGGCGTGGACCCTTGGCCAGATACTCGACCTGGGTTTCCTCGATGCGCGGCAGTCCGCCGATGCCCGAGCCCACGATCACGCCGATGCGTTCGGCGTTGGCTTCGTTGACTTCCAGTCCGCAGTCGCGCCATGCCTGCATGCCCGCTGCCAAGCCGTAATGGATGAAGGTATCCATCTGGCGGGCTTCTTTGGACGAGACATAGGCGCTGATGTCGAAGTCTTTGACTTCGCCGGCGATATGGGTGGTGATGGCCGAGGGATCGAAACGGCTGATGCGGCTGATGCCAGAACGTCCGTTGACGATATTGTCCCAAGCGGTGGTGATGTCGTTGCCCACGGGCGAAACGATACCAAGGCCGGTGATGACGACACGTCGCTTCACGGATGACTCCTCAAACAGACAAAAGAAAGGCGGTTTTCGGGATGCGCTGCGCGCGTGGCGCTCGCGACTACGGGCCAGGCTGCGACACCTGCCCCGCGCGCGAACCACGCGGCATTTTCCTGAAACCGCCCCGATTCCCGGCCAGTCCCGAAAAGACGTTTCGGGCCGCCGGAAAGGTATAGGCTGAGCTTACTGCTTGCCGTGCGAATTGATGTAATCAATCGCTTGTTGCACGGTCGTGATCTTTTCGGCCTCTTCGTCGGGGATCTCGGTCTCGAATTCGTCTTCGAGCGCCATGACCAGTTCGACCATGTCGAGCGAATCGGCACCGAGGTCGTCAAGGAAGGAGGATTCGTTCTTGATCTCGGCTTCGTTCACGCCAAGTTGTTCAGCGACGATCTTCTTGACGCGCTGTTCGATGCTTTCCATGCAGATCTCCAAATGGGAAAAATCCCGCGAATTATAGCCAAGCGCAGAGTAAAGCAACGCCCGGCCGTGACAAAATTACATCGCCCACTGATCTGTCGCCGGCATGGCGCAGGAAGCCGGTGTGCGATGCATCCAATGTGAACCGCGCGCCGGGCCGCCAGCCTGCCGGTGGCCCGATATGCGCGTTTCGCGACTTATTGCATGTACATCCCGCCGTTCACGTGCAGGGTGGTGCCGGTAATGTAACCCGCTTGCGGGCCGGACAAAAATGCGACCGCGTGCGCGATGTCGGCGGGCGCGCCCAGGCGGCCCAGCGGAATCTGCTGCAGCAGCGCCGCCGTCTGGGTTTCGCCCAGCGCGCGCGTCATGTCGGTATCGATGAAGCCCGGCGCCACGCAGTTCACGGTAATGTTGCGGCTGCCCAGCTCACGCGCCAGCGCGCGCGCCATGCCAGCCACGCCGGCCTTGGCGGCCGCGTAGTTGGCCTGGCCAGGATTGCCCGACGAACCCACCACCGAGGTCACGTTGATGATGCGTCCCCAGCGGGCCTTCATCATGTTGCGCAGCACGCCGCGCGACAGGCGGAAGACCGAGGCCAGGTTGGTGTCGATGACCGCCGACCAATCGTCGTCTTTCATGCGCATTGCCAGCGTATCGCGGGTGATGCCGGCATTATTGACGAGGATGTGGGGGCCGCCGCTTTCCTTGCCCAGCGCGTCGATGAGCGCGTCGCAGGCTTCGGCGTTGGTCACGTCCAGCACCACGCCGCGGCCGCCGAACGGCGCCAGCGCCTCGGTGATGGCGGCGGCGCCCGACTCGGAAGTGGCGGTGCCGACCACGACGGCGCCACGCGCCGCCAGTTCCAGGGCGATGGCGCGGCCGATGCCGCGCGTGGCGCCCGTCACCAGGGCGGTCTTGCCCTGCAGTTCAGTGGAGTAGTCCATGTCTTTCAGTTTCCGTTGACCGCGGCCAGCGCGGCGTCCAGGGAAGCCGGATCGGTGATGGCCAGGCCGGTGAGTTCGGGGTCGATGCGCTTGGTCAGGCCGGCGAGCACCTTGCCGGGACCGCATTCGATGACGTGCGTGACGCCCTGCGCCTTCATGGCGCGCAGCGTTTCCACCCAACGCACAGGATGCCACGCCTGGCGCACCAGCGCATCGCGGATAGCCCCGGGTTCGACGGGCGATGCCACGTCGACGTTGTTGATCACCGGAATCTGCGGCGCCGACACGTTCACGGCGGCCAGCGCGGTGGCCAGCACGTCGGCGGCAGGCTTGAGCAGGCTGGAGTGGAAAGGCGCCGACACCGGCAGCAGCAGCGCGCGCTTGGCGCCGGCGGCCTTGGCCAGCTCACAGGCACGCTCGACGGCAGCCTTGTGGCCGGCGATCACGACCTGGGCGGGCGCATTGAAATTCACGGCCTCCACGACCTCGCCCTGGGCGGCCGAGACGCAGGCGGCGCGCACGGCGTCGTCGTCCAGGCCCAGGATGGCGGCCATGGCGCCAGTGCCCACGGGCACGGCGGCCTGCATGGCGTCGGCGCGCACGCGCACCAGGCGCACGGCGTCTTCCAGCGCCAGCGAACCGGCGGCGGTCAGCGCGGCGTACTCGCCCAGGCTATGACCGGCCACCACGTCGGGCTTGCGGCCGCCAGCGGCCAGCCAGGCGTTGTAGAACGCCACGCCGGCGGTCAGCATGGCGGGCTGAGTGTTGGTGGTCAGGTTGAGCTGTTCGACCGGACCCTGCGCGATCAGCGCGGCCAGGTCCTGCCCCAGGGCGGCCGAAGCGCGCGCCACGGAGTCGGTGACGGCGGCCACGCCCGACCAGGCGTCCAGCATGCCGACGGCTTGAGAGCCCTGGCCAGGAAAGACAAAAGCGATTTTCATGGTCATGGTTAAGCGTGTGGATGAATTCTGAGTCTGTGGGAGCGGCAGGCGATCGCGACGGCGGCTTGCGCCGCCCCGCGAGCACCCGCCTCTTACATGCGGGCGAGCACCGAGCCCCAGGTGAAACCGCCGCCCACGCCTTGCATCAGGATGAGCTGGCCGGGCTTGACGCGACCGTCGCGGCGCGCGGCATCCAGCGCCAGGGGCACGCTGGCCGCGGAGGTATTGGCATGCTGGTCGACGGTGATGACGACCTTCTCTGTCGGCACGCTGAGCTTGCGCGCCAGGAAATTCAGGATGCGAACGTTGGCCTGGTGCGGAATCAGCCAGTCCACTTCGCTGACTTCCACGCCGGCCTCGGCGCAGGTGTCGCGCGCGGAGCGGTCCAGCACCGTGACAGCCTGCTTGAAGACGGCCTGGCCATCCATGCGCAGGAAGGGATCACCGGTGACGCTGCCGTAGGCGACGTTGCCTTCGGCGCTGAGGATCTTGGTCTGCGAGCCATCGGCATGCAGCTGGGCGGCCAGGATGCCGGGCTTGTCGGAAGCCTTGAGGATCACGGCGCCGGCGCCGTCACCGAACAGCACGCAGGTCTTGCGGTCGTTCCAGTCCAGGATGCGCGAGAACACCTCGGCGCCGATGACCAGCGCGCAGCGGGCACGGCCAGCGCGGATGAAGCTGTCGGCGGTGGTCAGCGCATAGACAAAGCCGCTGCACACGGCCTGCACGTCGAAGGCGGCGGAGCCCTTGGCGCCCAGGTTGGCCTGCACCAGGCAGGCAGTGCTGGGAAATACGAAGTCCGGCGTGGATGTCGCCAGGACGATGAGATCGATCTCGGACGCCTCGACGCCGGCGTCGGCCATCGCGCGGCGCGCCGCCTCGGTGGCCAGCTGGCTGGTGGTCACGCCGCGTTCGGCGAGATGGCGCTGGCGGATGCCGGTGCGCTCGACGATCCACTCGTCGGAAGTGGCGATATCGCGCGTCGCCAGCTCGGCGGCCAGCGCGTCATTCGAAACCACGCGTTCCGGCAGGAAGCTGCCGGTGCCCGCGATCACGGAATATTTCATTGCGGTATCCATCAAGCGATGTCCCCGGCCGCGTTCGGCGCGGGCGCGGACGCGCCGTCGCCAGACTGAACGCGCCTGGTGATCTGGGCGACCGTCTGCGCGGTGCGCTCCAGCAGTTTACTCACGACGGCTTCACGGGCGCGCTGCAGGGCGAAGCCGAAGGCGTAGGCGTCCGCCGAACCGTGGCTCTTGATCACGACGCCACGCAAGCCCAGCAAGGCGGCGCCGTTGTAGCGGCGGTTGTCGACGCGGTTGCGCAGGCGGTTGAGCACTGGTTTGGCCAGCGCGCCCGCCAGGAGCGTGATGAGGTTGCGTTTGAATTCCTCGCGGATGACGCTGGACAGCATCTTGGCCAGCCCTTCCACGGACTTGAGCACGACGTTGCCGACGAAGCCGTCGCAGACCACCACGTCGACGGTGCCCTTGAAGATGTCATTGCCTTCCACGTTGCCGTAGAAGTTCAGCGGGCTGGAGCGCAGGAGCTCGGCGGCTTCCTTGACGACCTCGTTGCCCTTGATGACTTCCTCGCCGATGTTGAGCAGCCCCACCGTGGGGTTGTCGCGGTGGTCCACCGCCTGCGTCAGCGCGGCGCCCATGATGGCGAATTGCAGCAGGTGCTCGGCCGTGCAGTCCACGTTCGCGCCCAGGTCCAGCACCGTGGTGGCACGGCCGGTCTGGTTCGGAATGGACGTGGCGATCGCCGGGCGGTCGATGCCGTCCAGCGTCTTGAGCACGTAGCGGGAAATGGCCATCCAGGCGCCGGTATTGCCCGCGGAAACGCAGGCGTCGGCGCGCCCGTCCTTGACGGACTGGGCGGCCAGGCGCATGGAGGAGTCTTTCTTGCGGCGCAGGGCGACTTCGACGGGGTCGTCCATCGTGACGACTTCGGAAGCCGCGACGATCTCAAGGCGATCACGGTCGACGCCGCGGTGCTCGGAGAGCGCCGCTTCGATGGCGTCGGGAAGCCCGACCAGCAATAGCCGGGTATCCGGAAATTGCCGGGCGAACTCGATCGCAGCCGGAATCGTGACGGGCAGACCGAAGTCTCCGCCCATGCAGTCTATGGCGATGCGTATCACGGGGGCCAGGTATCAGCGCTCAGCCGAAATGGTCCGGGTACGAGTTCGGCCCGGGGGCCTTATTCGTCGGCCTTGGTCTTCAGGACCTTGCGGCCGCGGTAGAAGCCGTTGGGGCTGATGTGGTGACGCAGGTGCGTTTCGCCGGTGGTCGGCTCGATAGCCGTCGACGGGTTCACCAGAAAATCATGCGAACGGTGCATACCGCGCTTGGACGGGGACTTCTTGTTTTGTTGAACAGCCATGATGACTCCTAGAAACGGGGCGCATTGTACGCGATGCGGCCCGATGTTGATCTCAATCTTTGTGCTTCAGTTGTTCCAGCACCGCAAACGGCGACGGACGCTTGACAACGGGCTCTTGGGAAGCATCGCCGTCATTGGCCTGCGCGCCCGGGCATACATCATGCTTGGGCACATACGGAACGCTCAGAATGAGCTCATCCTCGATCTGGGCCAACAGATCGAAATGATGCGACCCCACCACCTTTTCGGGTTGATCAGGCGCAAAACCTTGTCCTTCTTCGCCGTCATCGTCCTCGTCGCTCTCGTCGTCTCCCTGCCCTGAGGCGGAAAACCCATCGTCGAGATCGTCTTCGGACTTGACCAGATGCAGCAGCGTCTGGCTATCGACCGGATAAGCGAACGGCGCATTGCAGCGCTGGCAAATCACAACCGGATTGGCCTGCACGTGCAGGTGCAGCAACGGCTCGCCGGCGAGCAAGCCGGACTTGCCTTGTTCGCCGCGCACGGACCAGGTCACCAGACCCGCCACACCAGCAGACTGCTCGGGCAGCCCATCGGTAAAACGCGTCAGGCGCACCAGCGGCACCGTACCCTGCGCTTCCTTGCCCAATCGGGCAAACGCGAAGGCATCGATGCGATCCACGCCGCCATTGCTCTTGCCGCCCGCGCCCTTGGCACGGCCGCCATTGCCGCCATTCTTGCCGTCAGCGCCACCGCTATCGCCCGAGCCAGGCATGCGCTTGGCGTCCTTGGTCTCGTTGCTCATGTGGTGATGTTCCTGCAAAAATGCCGCAAAACGTTAGATAATACTGTGACTTACGTACTAGCGTCAAATTCCGCATGCCTTCACAGCCTCGCCTGATTCTTGCCTCCAGCTCCCGTTACCGCAAGGAACTGCTTTCCCGCCTGCGCCTGCCCTTCATCGCGATTTCCCCCGATGTGGACGAAACGCCACAACCCGGCGAGACGCCGGAAGCGCTGGCGCTGCGCCTGTCCGTCGCCAAGGCCCGGGCGGTGGTGTCCGCCCACCCCGGCTGCGTCGTTATCGGCTCGGACCAGGTTGCCACCGTGGACGGGCAACCCATCGGCAAACCAGGAGATTTCGAGCGCGCCCGGGTTCAATTGCGGGCGCTGGCCGGCCAGACCGTCGAATTCCACAGCGCGCTGGCCGTTACCGACGGCGTGCGGACCGAAAAGGCAGATATCGTCACCCGCTGCCGCTTCCGCCCTCTGTCCGATCAGGCAATCGACGCCTATCTGCGGGCGGAAGAGCCCTACGATACCGCAGGCAGCGCCAAGGCGGAAAGCCTGGGCATCGCCCTGATGGAGAGCATCCAGAGCGACGACCCGACCGCCATCATCGGGCTGCCCCTGATCGCGCTGACCAGCATGCTGGCGCGCTTCGGCCTGGACCCGCTGGCCGCTCCCGGAGCCGCGGCATGAGCGGCGCGCTGCACCTGATTCCCGTCGGCCTGGGCGAAGCGGCGCCGGAACGCTGGCTGCCGGCCGAGGTCCGCGCCCTGGCGGGCAGGCTGGATACCTATATCGCCGAGAACGCCAAGACCGCCCGCGCCTTCCTGAAGCTGGTCGGCACCGAGCGGCCGCTGCAGGAAATCACCATCCACACACTGAGCGACAAGGCCGACGACGGACAGATCCAGGCCTGGCTGCAAAGCGCGCGTCAAGGCGGTGAAATCGGACTGGTTTCCGAGGCGGGCTGCCCCGCCGTCGCCGACCCCGGCGCCAAGGTCGTGGCCGCCGCCCATCGCCTGGGCATCGCGGTGCGACCCTGGGTCGGCCCCTCCTCCATCCTGCTGGGACTGATGGCCAGCGGCCTGGACGGACAGCGCTTCGCCTTCCACGGCTATGCGCCGGTGGACGCGGGCGAGCGAGCCAAGCAGCTGCGCGCCTGGGAGCAGCATTCCGCCCGCCACGACCAGACCCAGTTGCTGATCGAAACCCCCTACCGCAACGCCGCCATGTACGCCACGCTGCTGGCCAGCCTCAAGGGCGACACCCGGCTGTGCGTGGCGCGATCCCTCACCACCAGCGATGAATGGGTAGCCACCCACACCATCGCCGAGTGGAAGAAACTGCCCGCCCCCCAGCTCGACAAGCTGCCTACCCTGTTCCTGTTCCTGGCCCGCTGACCATGCTTCGACTTTCCCTCATCCTGGCCGCCGCGGCGGTCCTGGCGGGCTGCGCCACGCGCGGCCCCGCCGGCCTGGACCTGGACACCTCGGTAAACGCCGTCAGCCAGAGCAGCCGCGTACGCGCCATCGTGATCCACTACACCACCGAAGACGACGCGCGCTCCATGCAGTTGCTATCCAAGGGCAAGGTCAGCGCGCACTACCTGCTGAGCCCCGCGGGTCGCGCCCACCGCCTGGTCGACGAAACGCGCGCCGCCTGGCACGCCGGCAACAGCTCCTGGTATGGCATCACCGCCATGAACAGCACGTCCATCGGCATCGAACTGGTCAACCCCGGCTGGACCCAGGGCGCGGACGGCGGCCGCGTCTGGCACGCCTATGACGACCGCCAGATCCGCGCCCTGACCATCCTGGTGCGCGACCTGATCCAGCGCCATGGCGTCGCGCCGGAGAACGTGGTGGGCCACAGCGACATCGCGCCGCAGCGCAAGGTGGATCCCGGCCCGCTGTTCCCGTGGAAGCAGCTGGCGGCCGCCGGCATCGGCCGCTGGTACGACGAGGCCGGCGCGGCGGCGCAGCTTGCGCGCCTGCAGGCCGAGCCGCTGCCTGCGCCCGCATGGTTCCAGCAGCAGCTGCAACGCCTGGGCTACGCCAGCCCGCAAACGGGCACGCTGGACCGCGCCACCATCAACGTGCTGGCGGCCTTCCAGATGCATTACCGCCCGGCGCGCTACGACGGCCAGCCCGACGCTGAAACCGCGGCAATCATGATGGCGATGCCCTGAGACCCGGCCCCGCCGGCGCGCAAGACCACGAGCGGCGGTCGGCAGCCGCCCGCGCTCAGGAACGGCGCCGCCACCAGTCGGCCACCCGCCAGCCCAGCAGCACCGCCAGCACGGCGGCGTAGATCATGGGCTGTTCCAGGTCGTTCTTGCCCGCCTTGTGCCACCAGTAGTGCAACACCGCCAGCAAGCCGATGGCGTACACCGCCCGGTGCAGGCGCTGCCAGCGCTTGCCCAGCCTGCGCATGGCCCATTGCGTGGACGTCGCCGCCAGCGCCGCCATCAGCACGAAGGCGGCAAAGCCCACTGTGATGAAGGGCCGCTCGCCGATATCGGCCAGCATCTGCCCAGGGTCGAATCCCCGGTCCCACCAGACCCAGGCCATGAAATGCAGGAAGCCGTAGAAGAAGGCAAACAGCCCGCACATGCGGCGCAGGCGCACCAGCGCCGGCTGCCCGGTCAGACGGCGCAAAGGCGTGATGGCCAGCGTGACCAGCAGGCAGACCAGCGTCCAGGTGCCGGACGAACGGGTCAGGAACTCCACCGGATTGGCCGTCAAGCCATTGTTCAGCCCCAGCCAGACCCAACGGGCGAAAGGCGTCAGCCCCAGCAGGAACAGCGCGGGCTTGGCGCGCCCGACCGCAAGAGCCGACCACCGGGCCTTGGGCGAGACGGCATCGCGGCGCGTGTCGGCGGCCGTGGCGGCCTTGGGCGCGGGCGCGTCGGTCCGGGCCATGCGCGCCTCAGTAATTGGCCTTCAGGTCCATGCCCTGGTAAAGGGCAGCGACCTGCTCCGCATAACCATTGAAAGGCAGCGTCTTGCGTTTCGGACTGAACAGGCCATCCTCGCCGATGCGCCGCTCGCTGGCCTGGCTCCAACGCGGATGTGGCACGGCCGGATTCACATTGGCGTAGAAGCCGTACTCCTGCGGCGCTGCCTTGATCCAGGAAGACACCGGCTGCTTTTCGACCAGCCGGATCTTGACCAGCGACTTGGCCGACTTGAAGCCGTACTTCCACGGCACCGCCAGCCGCAAGGGCGCACCATTCTGATTGGGCAGGACCTTGCCGTACAGGCCGAACACCAGCATGGCCAGCGGGTGCATGGCCTCGTCGATGCGCAGGCCTTCCACGTACGGCCAGTCCAGCACCGCCGCGCGCACGCCCGGCATGTTGTCGCGCTGCACGACGGTCACGAACTCGACGTACTTCGCATTGGCGGTCGGCTCGACCTGCTTGAGCAGGGCGGACAGCGAATAGCCCACCCAGGGAATGACCATGGACCAGCCTTCGACGCAACGCAGCCGGTAGACCCGCTCTTCCATGGGCGCGAGCTTGAGCAGCTCTTCGATATCGAAGGTGCGCGGCTTGCCGACCTCGCCTTCGACGCTCACCGTCCAGGGGCGCGTCTGCAACTTGCCCGCATGGGCCGCCGGGTCGCTCTTGTCCAGACCGAATTCATAGTAGTTGTTGTAGGACGTGATATCAGACAGGGAGGTCTGCTTGTCCATGACGCTCAGGGGGCTCGCCTGCCCGGGCAGCGCGCCCAGTTCGCCCGCAGGCGCATTCGCGGCCCGGGCGCGGCTCGTCCACCCCGACAAGCCCAGGCCCGCGGCAGCGGCGCCCGCTCCCAGGATCAGGTCGCGCCGGGCGCGCCAGACCCGTTCGGGCGTGATCTCGGACGGCAGGATGGCGTCGGGCTTGCGTATCAGCATCGTGATCTCCGAAGTCGGCGGCCGCGGAAAACACGCGGCGCAATCCATGGACGACTGTGCGCCCCATGATATTCCGCGCCGGGCGAAATGCGCCGATCTTCAGCCTGCGCCCGCCCGGCACGTCACACCAGGCAGATAGACCGGATCAGGAGCAAGACGTTCCGGAGCACGATGACACGGCTCCGCCGGATCACGGGGATTCCGGTTGAAGGAAACGTCGCCGGCGAGCATCGACCCGCGATCAGGCGGCGGCGCGCACCCGGTCAAGCAGCCACTCGCGAACCAGCGGCACGCTGCCCAGCACGGCCTGGGGCGAGCAACCTTCGAGTTCCTTCAGGGTGTGCGCGCCGTAGGTCACGCCCAGCCCATGCACGCCGGCGTTCACGGCCATCTGCAGGTCGTGCGAGGTGTCCCCCACCATCAACACCTGTTCCGGCGCCACGTCCAGTTCCTGCATCAGCTCATGCAGCATGGCCGGATGCGGCTTGCTGAAGGTCTCGTCGGCGGTGCGGGTGGCGGCGAACCTGGGCCCCAGGCCGGTGGCGGCCAACGCGCGGTTCAGGCCGACACGGCTCTTGCCGGTCGCCACGGCCAGCTGGATGCCCTGCCCGGCCAGCGCATCCAGCATCTCGGGCACGCCGTCGAACAGGCGCAGCTCGGGATCACGCAGCAGGTAGTGGGTGCGATAGCGTTCAAGGAAGCGCGGCACCATGGCCTGCGTCAGTTCGGGCACCGCGCGGCGCAGCGCGCTTTCCAGGGACAGACCGATGACCCAGCTGGCATCGGAAGCCGAGGGCACGGGCAGTTCCAGATCACGGCAGGCGCCTTGGATGGCGGCCACGATGCTGTGAGTGGAATCCATCAAGGTGCCGTCCCAATCGAACACCACCAGCGTATACATAGACATCAGACAGACTCCAACTGTTTCAACAACTTCAGGCATGCGGGGGGCAAATCCGCCGTCAGCGTCAGGGTTTCGCCCGTCAGCGGATGCGCCAGCGTCAGGCGATGCGCATGCAGGAACATGCGCCCGAATCCCTGGCGCGAAAACTGCGCCCGGACCTCGTCGTTGCCATACTTGTCGTCGCCCACGATGGGAAACCCGCTGGAAGCCAGGTGGACCCGGATCTGGTGGGTACGCCCCGTGCGCAACTCCGCGTCCACCAGGCTGTAACCGCCGAAACGCTGCTTCAGGCTGACGATAGTATGCGCACGTTGGCCGTCCGGATCCACCTTGACCCGGCGCTCGCCGCTCTGCGTGGTCCATTTGGACAGGCTCAGCTTGATGTGCTGGCGGTCGTTGACCCAATCGCCTTCGACCAGCGCCAGGTAGTGCTTCTCGCCCTTGCCCTCGCGCAGCATGGCATGCAGGGCCAGCAGCGCGTTGCGCTTCTTGGCGACCATGAGCAGGCCCGAGGTTTCCCGATCCAGCCGGTGGACCAGTTCCAGGAATTTCGCCTGCGGCCGGGCGGCGCGCAACTGCTCGATCACGCCAAAAGACACGCCGCTGCCGCCGTGGACCGCCACGCCGGCAGGCTTGTCGACCACCAGCATGGCGTCGTCCTCGTAGACCACCGGAAACTCGGCGGCCGGAACGGGCTTGGGCGCGCCGGGATCGGGCAGCCTCAGGGGCGGAATGCGGACAATGTCGCCCTCGGCCACCCGGTAATCGGCCTGGCTACGTCCCTTGTTTACCCGCACCTCGCCACCGCGGATCGCCTTATAGATATGCGTCTTGGGCACGCCTTTACACAGCCGCAGCAGGTAATTGTCCAGGCGTTGGCCGGCATGTTCGGCGTCGACCTCGACCATTCGGACGGCGGGGGGGCTTGCAGGGGAGGAAGTTTCTTTGCGCATTGCGGAAAGCGACATATAATCGGGACAGCCTTAAGGGGCTGAACTAGCCGCCTGGCGTAGAGATGCAACAAGTACGCAACTCCGTCGAGCGCGCGGGCCGCCATTGTACTGCCTGCTGATTCAACCCCTGGGTCTCTTGGTCGCCGGCGCAACCGCGGCCTGCCGGACAGTGGTGTGGCATTCACTTTTTGCCCGCTGTCGCCGCAGGTCCGTTGCTTGCCGCAAGCGCCCTGAAGCATCGCAAGAATCGTCGCATCTACTATTTAAAGCACCAGTTGCGCGTCGGCATCCATTCCTGCCGCAACTGACGTTCACAGCACATTCCGTCAAACCACACTCAGTGAAGCTGACCCTCCTGCTGACAGAACCCCGTGCCGTACGGCACGACGTGCCCGCCTGACTCGCGGCGGATACGCCTGGGCGCCGCCCAGGTACGGTCCGCATTCTTCTTGCCCGCTTCAGCCGCTGCGCCCGAGTGACCCGAGGTCACGCGCCGATATCGGCGCGTCATGACAACGGAGAACCCCTCTCATGAAGCGCATGCTGTTCAATGCGACGCACCAGGAAGAATTGCGCGTCGCTATCGTTGATGGGCAGAAGCTCATCGACCTCGACATCGAGACTGCCGGCCGCGAACAACGCAAAGGCAACATCTACAAAGGTGTCATCACCCGCATCGAACCCGGCCTCGAAGCCTGCTTCGTCAACTACGGCGAAGACCGTCACGGCTTCCTGCCCTTCAAGGAAGTGGCCCGCAGCTACTTCAAGGAAGGCGTGGACGTGCGCAGCGCGCGCATCCAGGACGCCCTGCGCGAAGGCCAGGAACTGATCGTCCAGGTTGAAAAGGAAGAGCGCGGCAACAAGGGCGCTGCCCTGACCACGTTCATCTCGCTGGCCGGCCGCTACCTGGTCCTGATGCCCAACAACCCCCGTGGCGGTGGCGTTTCGCGCCGCGTCGAGGGCGAGGACCGCCAGGAACTGCGCGACACGATGGAGCAGCTCGAGCTGCCCCAGGGCATGAGCATCATCGCCCGCACTGCCGGCATCGGCCGCAACGTCGAAGAGCTCCAGTGGGACCTGTCCTACCTGTTGCAGCTCTGGACGGCGATCGACGGCGCGGCGCGCGACAATTCCGCGCCCATCCTGATCTATCTCGAGTCCAGCCTGGTCATCCGCGCCATCCGCGACTATTTCTCCCCGGAAATCGGTGAAATCCTCATCGACACCGACGAGATCGCCGACCAGGCCACCGCGTTCATGAGCGTGGTGATGCCGGACAACGTCCAGCGCGTCAAGCGCTACCGCGACGACATCCCGCTGTTCTCGCGTTTCCAGATCGAACACCAGATCGAAACGGCCTACTCCCGCACCGTGCAGCTGCCGTCCGGCGGCGCCGTGGTCATCGACCACACCGAGGCGCTGGTGTCCGTGGACGTCAACTCGGCCCGCTCCACCCGCGGCGCCGACATCGAGGAAACCGCGCTGCGCACCAACGTGGAAGCGGCCGACGAAGTGGCCCGCCAGTTGCGCCTGCGCGACCTGGGCGGCCTGATCGTCATCGACTTCATCGACATGGAGGACAGCAAGAACCAGCGCGCCGTCGAACAGCGCCTGCGTGATGCCCTGCATTTCGACCGCGCCCGCGTGCAGATGGGCAAGATCTCCCGTTTCGGCCTGATGGAACTGTCGCGCCAGCGCCTGCGTCCGGCCCTGAACGAAGGCTCGCACATCACCTGCCCGCGCTGCAACGGCACCGGCGTGATCCGCGACGCGGAGTCCAGCGCCCTGCACGTCCTGCGCCTGCTGCAGGAAGAGGCCATGAAGGAAAACACCGCGGCGGTGCACGCCCAGGTGCCGGTGGACGTGGCCACCTACCTGCTGAACGAAAAGCGCTCCGACATCACCAAGATGGAAGCGCGTCTGAAGGTCAACCTGCTGCTGATTCCCAACAAGCACCTGGAAACGCCGCATCACCACATCGAGCGCCTGCGTCATGACGACCCGCGCCTCGAGGAAGTGAAGACCAGCTTCGAGCTGGTCGAGGCCCCGTCCACGGATGCCGCCTGGCAGCCGCGCGAGCACGAGGTCAAGAGCCGTCCGGAAGCGCTGGTCAAGGGCATCACGCCCTCGCAACCCGCGCCCGTGTCCACGCCCGCCCCGGCGCCGGCCGCCGCCGCGCCCGCTCCTGCCGCCTCCGGCGGTCTGGGCGGCCTGTTCAAGCGTCTGGTCGGCTGGCTGACCGGCAATGGCGACAGCGCCAAGCCCGCCGCTACCCCCGCCGCTCAGGAAGACACCGCCAAGCGCGGCGCCTCCGGCCGCGGCAAGGGCCGCCACGACGGCCAGGACCGCCGCGGCGAACGCCATGGCTCTGACCGCAACCGCAACCGCCGCAACGAAGCGCGCGGCGACAGCGCTGAAGGCGCCGAAGGCGGCCGCCAGCACGTGCGCGGCAACCGCCGTGCCGAAGGCGAGCGCGCCGAGCGTCCGGAACGCGCCGAACGGCCGGAACGTGGCGAGCGCCAGGGCCGTAACCACGCCCACGCCGCACGCGCCCCCGCCGCGCCGGCCCACAACCGCCCCGACCAGGCAGGCCAGGCCGGCGGCCAC
>NZ_JAGTJY010000390.1:0-947 GCF_018195695.1 Achromobacter sp. Marseille-Q0513
TCGCGCCGGTCCGACAGGCGCGACAGGTTGTCGAACACGCCCGGCGCCTGCCGGTAACGCAACAGGTCCTGCTCGGCCGACTCCTTGATCAGCGCGTTGCGCTGGCTGTCCAGCGCCGTGCTGCCGTCGTCATCGATCAGCACCGCCGTGACCGAGTCCGGCGCCAGCACGATGCTGCCCTTGGCATCGGCGGCCGAGTTCAACAGGTGGATGGTGCCGCGCGTGCGCGTGGTGGTCGTGGCCAGCGCCACGCCCTCCTGGCGCACCTGGCGCCCGGCCAGCGTCACGTCACCCTCGGCCGCCACGATCAGGCCGGTGTTGCGCGCCAGGCCGCCGTCCTGGTTCGCCGCCAGGCGCGGCGCGATCTCGTTGCCACGCGTGGTCGACAGGGTGTTCTCGCTGGTGCCCACGCCGCGCCGGATGACGAAGCTGTCGCCGGCGGCAAGCTGCGCCTGGCCGCGCGGCGTGCTGATCGCGCCGGCGTTGTGCACCTCGCTGCCCAGCAGCAGCACGTAGCCGCCGCCCTGCGTGACGCTGCCCGGCGCATGCGTGTCGATGCGCGCGCCCGGCCTGACCTCGACCTTGCCCAGCGCGTCGGTGAAGCTGGGTTCCGTGCCCTGCGCGCCATACAGCCCGCGCTCGCGGAACTGCTCGTCGCTGATCCTGCCGGCCGCGGCCACCAGGTTGCGCACGTTGACCTGGCTGGCGCCGTCGAACACCACGCCGTTGCGGTTGACGATCAGCACCGTGCCCGGCGCCTTGATCTGCCCCTGGATCTGGCTGGGACGGCCGGCCGGGTCGTTGACCCGGTTCAGCACCGCCCACTCGGCCTGCTGGCGGAAGTCCACCGTGGTGTTGCGGCCGACGTTGAAGGTCTGCCAGTTGAGGATGGCGCGGTCGGCGGTCTGGTTGATGGTGACCGTCGTGCGGCCGTTCTCGGTGCTGGA
>NZ_JAGTJY010000391.1:0-942 GCF_018195695.1 Achromobacter sp. Marseille-Q0513
GTATCACTGCGGTTTGCGCCTAGCCCTGACGTCTATGGATGAATTTCGTCAGGCGCACGCATCTACGGGACAGCACACTAACGGGCGGCGGCCCGGCCGCGCCGCCATTCCACCAGGCCGATGCCCATGCCGCTGGCGCAGATCACGGCGATGCCCAGCCAGGTCAGCGGGTCCGGGAAATGGCCCCAGACCAGCCAGCCCACGGTGGTGGCGCTGATGATCTGCAGGTAGATGAATGGCGCCAGCGTCGAGGCCGGCGCGCGCCGGTACGCGGCGATCTGGAACAGGTGGCCCAGGCCGCCGGTGATGCCGGTGGAGATCAGCAGGCTCCAGTCCAGCAGGGACAGCTCGCGCAGCACCGGCAGCGCGGGCGGCAGGATGAAGGGCAGGGCCAGGGTCAGGCAGGTGGTGCCGACGGCGCCGCTCCAGATCAGCGAGGTGAACGGGTCGTCGCCGGCCACGCGGCGGGTGGCGATGAACTGGGCGGCGAAGCAACAGGCGGTGAGCAGGCCGAACAAGGTGCCGGTGGGGTCCAGGCCGCCGCCAGGCCGGATCACGATGATGACGCCGACGAAGGCGATGCCGGCCGCCACGAAGCGCGACAGCCGCGCGGGCTCCTTCAGGATCCAGGGCGCCAGCGACAGCACCAGCAGCGGCGCCAGGAAGTTGATGGCGGTGGCCTCGGCCTGGGGGATGTAGCTCAGCGTGGTGAAGAACATGAGCGTGGCCAGGAACATCGAGGCGCCGCGCACCAGCTGCTCGCGCGGGCGCACGCTGCGCAGCACGCCCAGGCCGCGCGCCGGCAGCACCAGGGCCAGCACCAGCACCAGATGCACGGCATAGCGGAACCAGGACAGCAGCAGCAGCGGCACGCCCGCGTTCATGACCCACTTGCCGCTGGCGTCCAGGCAGGACAGCGTCCACATGGACAGGACCAGCAGC
>NZ_JAGTJY010000392.1:0-941 GCF_018195695.1 Achromobacter sp. Marseille-Q0513
GGCTTGTATGACCTGCGCCGCCACCGACAGGCTGCGCCCCTCGCGCCGCACCAGGTGCAGGGGCCGCGTCAGCGCGCGTCCGGCCAGCGGCACGATGCGCAAGTCCTCGCCGCCGAAATGGAACAATGTCATCGCCGGCACCACCGACACGCCCAACCCCGCCCTGACCAGCCCGGTCACGGTGGCCAGATGCTCCACCTCGAACACCGGCGGCGGCGCGGCCGCGCCCAGGGCCGCGTCCAGGTGCTTGCGCACGCTACTGCCGCGCGCAAGCTGGATCAGCGGATAGCGCGCGATGTCGCGCAAACGCGCCTGTTCCTGGCCGGCCAACGGGTGATCGCCACGGCACACCAGGAAATAGCGGTCGGCGTACAGGAATTCGCTGACCAGCTCGCTCATGTCCGGCCGTTCCGAGGCCACCGCGAAATCCGCCTGTCCGCTGCGGACCATGTCCAGGCAGGGATCCAGCAAGGCGTCGCGCAGGTCTACCAAGATGCCGGGATGCCGGTCGCGAAAGCCCGCCAGCAGGCCGGGCAGCCAGCCCGCCGCCAGCGACGGCAACGCGGCCAGCGTCACCCGGCCCCGACGCCGCGCGGCATGGTCGCGCAGATCGTCCATGGCCAGTTCCATGTCGGCGAGCAGGCGGCGCGCCGAGGCCTCCAGCACGCGCCCTTCCGCCGTCAGCTCGACGTTGCGCGTGTCGCGGTCGAACAGGCGCAGGCCGGCGCTGTCTTCCAGCTGGCGGATCAGGGCGCTGAAGGCGGGCTGCGTCAGGTGACAGCGCTGCGCCGCCCGGGTGAAGTGCTTCTCGTCGGCCAGGGCCACGAAGGCGCGCAGCTGGCGGGCAGAGAGATTCATGGCTTTTCTCTATGAATTGATCCGATCTTTCTATTTTACGGATGACTGGCCGCTGCCTATAGTGGCCCCCAACCTGTGCCCGT
>NZ_JAGTJY010000393.1:0-936 GCF_018195695.1 Achromobacter sp. Marseille-Q0513
CGCGGTAGTAGCGCTTGAGTTCGGACGACACCAGCACGGTCTGGCTGGCATAGTTCGTGTTCAGGTTGAGGATCGCCGCCGCCGAGATACTGGCATTGCCCACGGCTTCGATCGTGGCTGCGGCATTCTGCAACGACTGCGCCTGACCGATGGCGCGGCCGCTGGCATCCAGTGCGCCGCCGATGCGCAGATCCGCCGCCGAGTAAATCAACGCGTGGTCGTTATTGACCAGCGTCACCGCGCCCAGATCCAGGCTGCCCCGCGAGGCGATGACGGCCCCGCCGTTGGTCCCAGCGCCGTTGAGCAAGGCGCCAGCGCCGATGGCCACGCCATCGCCATAGATGCGGCCCAGGTTGGTCAAGCCGCCTGCCGTGATGCGCGTATTGCCACCGTCGATCAGGCCGGCGTTGGTCAGCGTGCCGACGACATTGATCGTGTTGTTGCGGCCGGCCACAAGTTCGCCCGTGGCCTGGTTGCTCAGCGTATCGGCCTGGATGTTCAGATCGCGGCCCGCGTTGATGCGCGCGGTGTTGTCCATGGCCCCGCCCACGGCCAGGCTCAGATCGCGGCCGGCGATGATATCGCCGCGCTGGTTCAACGGCCCGTCATAGGCGAAGGACAGATCGCCCTGCGACTGCAACGTGCCCAGTTCCCGCAGAGTCTTGACGATGACGACCAGGTTCTTGCCCGCCAGCAGCTTGCCCTGCGTGTTCTTGAGCGTGTCGGCCTCGATGCGCGCAACGCCTTGCGAGGTGGCTTCGCCGGCGGTGTTGTCCAGCTCGCCGGTCTTGATGCCGAGGTCCTGGCCGGCGCTGATCGCGCCGCCCTGATTGTTCACTCGTCCGGCCACCAGGGCCACCACCTTGCCCAGCACGCCCTTGGCGGGCGCGCCGCTCGGGGTCAGCGTGTTGCTGTTGTCCAGGCTGGCCGCCGTCA
>NZ_JAGTJY010000394.1:0-933 GCF_018195695.1 Achromobacter sp. Marseille-Q0513
TGAAATTTTGACGTCTGGACGTCATAATGCATGGCCAGCCCTATACTTCGGGCATTGCTATGGCAATCGTGCTCCACAGCATGATGCCTAAATGGTGGCACTATGCAGTGTGAAATTTTGACGTCTGGACGTCATAATGCTATTCTTGCGCCTGCCTTGAAGGAGAAGATGTTGCGCAATGCCCCTGGGAGCGTTCGAGATTCAATCGTGGAGTTTTTGTCCACAACGACGAGTGCGTCCATTCATGAAATCCAAGAGGCTGTCGAGTCCCGGCTTGGGAGGGTTTCAGCCTCATCTGTCCGCTCCTATCTCAACCTCAATGTGCCGGAAGTTTTCGAGCGTATAGACCGAGGTTCGTATCGACTCAGTGTTCCTTCGAGCCCCTCTGTGGACAGTCCAGAGGATCAGCCGGTCATCCGTCATGGTCTTGCTACTTTGTATCAAGCAGACTGCTTCGATTGGCTCAGAGCGCAAGCATCGCAGTCAATCCATGCGGTTGTCACTGATCCCCCTTATGGCTTAATCGAATACTCGTCAAAGGAGCAGGATAAGCTGCGGAGTGGCCGAGGCGGGGTATGGCGCATTCCTCCATCGTTCGATGGGCATCTGCGCGCGCCCTTGCCGCGGTTTACTGTTTTGACAGAAGACGATCGTAAAGCGATGCGCCTGTTTTTCTATGATTTTGCCCAGTTGTTAGTTCGTGTCGTGGTACCTGGCGCCAATATTGTCGTGGCTTCGAATCCGTTACTAGCTCATGTGGTCGCTAATGCCATGAGTGAAGCTGGCTTGGAACTGCGTGGTTATATCACCAGGCTGGTCATGACTATGCGCGGAGGGGATCGTCCGAAGAATGCACATGAGGAATTTCCGGATGTTAGCGTCATGCCAAGGTCTATGCATGAACCGTGGGTTGTCCTGAGAAAACCCCTGGAC
>NZ_JAGTJY010000395.1:0-925 GCF_018195695.1 Achromobacter sp. Marseille-Q0513
ATGCAGGGAGGAAGGCGGGTGGATTCCCCTGGGGGACGGAGCGTCGGCCGGGGATGGCGGCGCGAGCCGGACGGACGTGGCGCCAGTCGGGAAGCGCCGCCGCCGGTTTGGGCGGCGGCGTCCGTTCAGCGGCTTTCGGATGCCGGCTCGGGCTGGCGCACGGCGCGGATCTTGCCGCTGGTGCTGCCGCCGCAGTAGAACACGCCGTCGCCCGCTTCCAGCCCGGAGACGTAGACGCCCGGGGGCATGAGCAGGCTCTCCTGCACCTCGCCGGTTTCGGGCGAGATGCGGCGCAACTCGCTTTCGTCGTTTTCCCAGGTGCCGTGCCACAGACCGCCGTTGGCCCAGGTGACGCCGGTGACGTAGCGGTCCGAGGCGATGGTGCGCAGGATTTTGCCCGTGGCCGGGTCGATCTTGTGGATCTTGCGCTCGCGGTAATGCGCCACCCACAGCGCGCCCTCGGCCCAGGCCATGCCCGAGCAGCCCTCGGCGGGCGCTGGCAGCGTGGCCAGGATCTCGCCGCTGCGAGGGTCGACCTTCTGGATGCTCGGACCGGCGAGCTGGTACAGGTGCCGGCCGTCGTAGGCGGTGCCGGCGCGCGCCGTCATCTTGATGATGCTGACGACCTTGCCGCTGGCCGGATCCATCGATTGCAGCGAATCGCCGGTGGCGAACCAGACCCGGCGGCCGTCGTGGCTGACGCCGTGGACATCGGTGACGCCGGGGAAGGGGCCGTATTCACGGACGATCTGGGCGGGAGCTGATTTCATGGCGGGGAGTCTCCGGAAGGGAATGGAGCCATGCTAGTCCGCCGGCGGCAGCGGCGGGAGTAACAAAACCGTCGCGCATCCGGGCGGCGGCGGCGCGGCCCAGCGGCGCGCGCGTCCCCGTCCCAGCGCTTGGGCCTGGCCGGCGGCCGCCAGGG
>NZ_JAGTJY010000396.1:0-902 GCF_018195695.1 Achromobacter sp. Marseille-Q0513
AGCAGATTGAGAGCTATGCGCCGGAAATCATCCGGCCGCTTCACCGCGAACAATTGCTCCGTGGCCTGGACGTCGACACCTTCTGCCAACGAGCAGGTTTCTACCTTGGTGAACTCAACGTCCTCCACCCGTTCCGCGAAGGGAATGGTCGCTCCACGCGTGAATTCATCGGCCATGTGGCGCGCGACGCCGGCTATGTAATCGACTGGGGGGGGATGGCACGCAAGGACATGATCCAGGCGGCGATCGACGCCTACGAGGGGAGCTCGACGCGGTTGGAGCGACTTATACGCGCCCACATTACCGACCTCGAGCAAGAGCACGCGCGCGACCTCGGCAGAGTGGTGGCCGGTGAGAAGGTCCAGTTCGACGCGCCGGCGCCAGGCCAGTCGTATGAGGGTTTGATCGTAGGATGCACTGAGCGCTATGTGGTGCAGGCTCAAGGCGATCACATGGTGCTGCACGCGCGCCACGCGCTGTTGAACTCGCAGGACCTTGTCGACGGCCAGGTCATGAGCATCCGCTATCCACATGGAGGTGTGGGCATTGTTGATGGTGGAGCAGGGCGCCAGGTCGAGAAGAGCACGCAGCTCGAAAATGATCGCGTTAAGGGGCGAGACCTGGAGCGCTAAACGGACGGGAAGAAGCGGACCCGTGGATATGTGGATGCTCCCTCCGGGACCATCCGGCTCGCGCAGCTCGGCCCGTGGACAACGCTATGGACAGCCGGATGGACAAGCTCCGCTTGCCCACGCGCCTGCCCACAGAGTTGCCCACCGGCTCCCCGGATTGCACCCACATACCCACCGGCCCCCACGCAGGCGCCAGTAAGAGATAGAACTTCCAAACATCTACGCCGTAGGCGATTTCCGCCGGCCGCGAGGCTGACCTCTTTCAAGATC
>NZ_JAGTJY010000397.1:0-372 GCF_018195695.1 Achromobacter sp. Marseille-Q0513
AACCTGCTGCGCGCCCATGGCCGGGGCCGTCAGTCCATGTGGGTGCTGCTGGCCGGCACCGCCACCGTCGCGCTGCTGGACCCGCTGGTGATCTTCGTCTTCAAGGGTGGCTTGCAGGGCGTGGCCTGGGCCGGCGCCGTCGGACGCCTGGCCACCATGCTGCTGGGCGGCTGGCTGGTGTTCGGACGCCACCAGCTGGTGCGCTGGCCATCCCGCGCCGAGCTGCGGCCGGCGCTGGCCGCGATCGGCAAGATCGCCGCGCCCGCCGCGCTGACCGGGCTGGCCACGCCGGCGGCGGTGATCTTCGCCGCGTCCACCTATGCCGGCTTCGGCTCCAGCGTGATGGCCGGCGCCACGGTCCTGGACCGGGTG
>NZ_JAGTJY010000397.1:382-888 GCF_018195695.1 Achromobacter sp. Marseille-Q0513
ATCCTGGGTCAGAACCTGGGCGCGGGCAACTGGGACCGCATCCGCGAGACGGCCCGGCTGACCGCGAGGCTGGCGCTGGCCTACGGCCTGGGCATGGCCTTGCTGCTGGCGCTGCTGGCGCCGTTCATCGCGGACCTGTTCAAGGTCACCGGTGCCGGCCGCGACCTGGTGGTGTTCTTCTGTCGCTACGCCAGTTTCATATGGGTGCTGAACAGCTTTTTCTTCGTGGCCGTGGCGGTCTTCAACAACCTGGGCCATGCCGGCTACTCCACCGTCATCAGCTGGCTGCGCGCCACCGTGGGCACCTTGCCGCTGGTCTGGCTGGGCGCCCGGCTGGGCGGCCCCGAGGGCGTGGTGCTGGGCCAGTCGGCCAGTTTCGCGCTGTTCAGCCTGGTCGCGCTGGCGCTGTGCCGGCGCGTGCTGCGGCGGCCGCCTCCCGGGCCGGCGGCGGCTGTCGCCGGACAGGCCGCGGGCGGTTAGATTTCATCATCGGCACGCGGTACGAT
>NZ_JAGTJY010000398.1:0-885 GCF_018195695.1 Achromobacter sp. Marseille-Q0513
GTCAAGGTGCTAGGTGTCACGCTCAACGCCTGCATGCGCTGGAGCGCTTCCGGCCGGGCCGAAGCCTCGCGCATCGCCTGATTGATACGCGCCACGACGTCATCAGGCGTGTTCTTCGGCGCCCATACGCCGTACCAGGCGGTCACGTCGAAATCCGTCATGCCCAGTTCTGCGATGGCTGGCACGTCCGGCAGCTCACTCATCCGGTTTTTGGTCGACACCGCCAGCGCGCGCAGGTTGCCGGAACGAATCTGCGGCATGACACTGGCCGCTGTCGAATAGAGCAGGTCCACATGCCCGCCCATGACGTTGGTAAGCGCAGGGGCCGTACCGCTGAAGGGAATATGGGTCATGTTCAGTTTTCCCATGAAGGCTACGCGCTCGCCGGTAAGATGCGGCAGCGACCCCTGCGCACCGGATGCGAATGTGATGTTCCGGGTTCTGGCTGCGTCCGGCACGTCGCGGAAGGTCTTGAAGGGCGAGTCCTTGCCCGTCACCACAATGATGGGAGCCGATCCCAGTACGCCGACCGGGACGAAATCCTTCATCGGATCGAATGGCAAACGGGAGAACATGCCTTCATACATGACATGCTGCGACGTATTGGCGAGCAGGGTGTAGCCGTCGCCCTTGCTGGTTGCCACGATCCGGGCACCGATGGTGCCCGCTGCGCCAGGCTTGGGCTCAACCACGATGGGCTGCCCCAGTATGGCGGCGACGTCATCGATGATGAGGCGGGCGAAGGTCTCGGTTGTACCGCCCGCCTGATACGGTGAGATCAGCGTAATGGCATGATCGGGATACGCGGCACGCGCCGTGGCGCTGAAAGCGGACACCGCCACAGCGGCGAAGGCAAGGATGAACTTGATCATGTGGTCTCCGTAC
>NZ_JAGTJY010000399.1:0-862 GCF_018195695.1 Achromobacter sp. Marseille-Q0513
CACGGCCTGGTAAAGCCCGCTGCGGCTGCCAAAGTGATAGTTGATCGAGGCCAGGTCCACCTCGGCGCGCGCGGCGATGGCCTTGCTGGCGGCTTCGGCGTAGCCATGGGCGGCGAACAGTTCGCCGGCCGCCTCGAGTATCCGTGCGCGGGTCGCTTCGCCGTCAGGGCGTGGCGCGCGGGCTGCCTTCTTCATGAATCCTGAATTCCTGCCGTGTTGGGGTACGCCGCAATTTTGCGCGACGTTGACTTTAAATTCAATTTAAATTTAGAATTTATTCGTCGACCCGACCCCAACGCCGAACGCGAACCGCCCGCCATCGCCCGGTCCCCCGGGAATCCCCACCATGAAAAAGCCCATCATCCTCATCGCCGCCGTCGCGGCCCTGTCGCTTGCCGCCTGGGGCGGCTGGCGCTACAGCCAGCGCGACAGCGGCGGCGATCTCGTCTACTACGGCAACGTGGACATCCGCCAGATCTCGCTGGCCTTCGACGGCAATGGCCGCGTGCAGGAACTGCGCGCCGAAGAGGGCGACCGCGTGCGGGCCGGCGCCGTGCTGGCGGTGCTGGACACGCGCACGCTGGCGCTGCAGGCCGACCAGGCGCGGGCGCAGATGGACGCGCAGCAACAGACGCTGCTGCGCCTGCGCAACGGCTCGCGTCCCGAGGAAATCGCCCAGGCGCGCAGCCGGCTCGTCGCCGCGCAGGCCGACGCGGCGCGCGCCCAGCAGGACTTGGCGCGGCTGCGCGGCATCGCCGCCAACACGCAAGGGCGCGGCGTCAGCGCCCAGGACATGGACCGCGCCCGCAGCGCCGCGCAGGTGGCCCAGGCCCAGGCGGACGAACAGCGCGAAGCGCTGCGC
>NZ_JAGTJY010000039.1:0-36658 GCF_018195695.1 Achromobacter sp. Marseille-Q0513
GTCCACGGGATTGCCGGCCGAGGCGCTGGCGGGTTCGGCATCGGCCGCCGGCGCGGCCGTCTTGCCCTCGGCGGCCAACCCGCGCAGCCAGCGCGCGGCCCAGACCGCCTCGGCCATGAGCAGGGCGGCCAGCGGCAGCGCCGCCCAGGCGCCGGGCTCCAGCCGCAGCAGCCATTCCCCCACCACCCGCAGGGAGACGCAGATCACGCCGGCGGCCAGCATGGCCAGGATGACCAGGTCGCGGCGCACCTTCTGATAATAGAAACCCAGGCCCAGCGTGACCGCCAGCCAGGCGATGCTGCCAGTCGTGCTGCCGTAGGTGCGGCCGATGAAGAGGTCGGTGTACATCGTCGACATCACCAGCGCGCCGATGGTCAGCGCGGCCAGCAGGCGCGGACCGACCAGGGTGCTGGCGCGCCAGCGGCGCGCGGCCAGTTCCCAGACCGCCAGTATCACCAGGTTCAGGCCGGCCACGATCAGGGCGGGCAGGTACGTCGCGCCCAGGAGTCCCCACCAGCTGAAGACCCGCTCGCCCAGCCACAGGACCATGGCCACGTTGACGACCAGGGTCCACAGCAGCCAGACCGCCTGGCTGGCCGCGGCCAGCGCCCAGGGCAGCAGCAGCACGGCCCACCAGGCGAACAGTTCCCAGGTATCGGCGCCGGTCTGGTATGTTTGGCCCAGCAACGCGAGCAGGGCGCCCAGCAGGATGCCGGCCAGCGCCAGCAGGGCGCCGGGGATGGCGCCACGCGCGCCGGCGGCGGTCCGCAGGCGCAATCCGGCCCAGGCGGCGGCCAGCGCGCAGACGGCCAACAGGGCCTGGGCGCCGGCGAATCGCTGGACCTTGCTCATGTCCTGCCAGTTGGCCGCGACCCAGCAAATGGCGGCGCTGCCCAGCAGCAAAACGCCCAGCCAGAGGGTGCTTCGCGCCAGGAATTGGCGCCAAGCGTGCAGTTCGGATCCCGCTTGCCTTTCAGTGCCGACTTGCATGTCGAGAATCTCCGATCTTA
Source organism: Achromobacter sp. Marseille-Q0513 (assembly GCF_018195695.1). Lineage (NCBI taxonomy): Bacteria > Pseudomonadati > Pseudomonadota > Betaproteobacteria > Burkholderiales > Alcaligenaceae > Achromobacter > Achromobacter sp. Marseille-Q0513. The sequence continues at coordinate 1,011 of NZ_JAGTJY010000039.1, forward strand.
TTATCCGCGCTACTAAGGCGGGTCCGCCGCCACTGGATACACATGAATAAAACGCTGATTATTGCCGAGAAGCCCTCGGTGGCCCTTGATATATCACGCGCCTTGGGAGGCTTCGCGCGCGAGGGCGACTATTTTGAAAGCGAACGTTACGTACTGGCTTCCAGCATCGGCCATTTGCTGAGCCTGGTCGCGCCCAACGATCCTGTCAAAGGGAAGTGGAGCTTCACGCACCTGCCCGTCATTCCGCCTGAATTCGAGCTGGGCCCCACGGACAAGAAATCAGCCGAACGCCTGAAACTGCTGGTCCGCCTGGCCAAGCGCAAGGACGTGGACGCCATCATCAACGCCTGTGACGCCGGGCGCGAGGGCGAACTGATCTTCCGCTACATCATTCAGTATGCCGGCGTGAAGAAGCCGATCCAGCGCCTGTGGCTGCAGTCCATGACCCAGGCCGCGATCCGCGACGCCTTCGCCAACCTGCGCGACGACGTACAGCTCAAGCCGCTGGAAGCGGCCGCGCGCTCGCGCGCCGAGGCCGACTGGCTGGTCGGCATCAACGGCACGCGCGCCATGACCGCCTTCAACAGCAAGGACGGCGGCTTCTTCAAGACCCCGGTCGGCCGGGTGCAGACGCCCACGCTGGCCATCGTGGCCGAGCGCGAGGAACGCATCCGCGCCTTCGTGCCGCGCGACTACTGGGAAGTGCGCGCCCAGTTCGTGGCCGCCGCCGGCCTGTACGAAGGCCGCTGGATCGACCCGGACTTCAAGAAGGACGAGCGCGACCCGGAAAAGCGCGAATCGCGCCTGTGGTCGCAAGCCGCCGCCCAGAGCGTGGTGGCGGCCTGCCGCGAACAGCCCGGCAGCGTGACCGAGGAATCCAAGCCCTCGACCCAGATGTCGCCGGCCCTGTACGACCTGACCTCGCTGCAGCGCGAGGCCAACGGCCGCTTCGGCTTCTCGGCCAAGACCACGCTGGCGCTGGCCCAGACCCTGTACGAACGCCACAAGGCGCTGACCTACCCGCGTACCGACTCGCGCTACCTGCCCGAGGACTACCTGAACACGGTCAAGGAAACCATGCGCGCGCTGGCGCAGGGCGGCTCGAACGCCGTCGGCGGCCTGGCGCGCCATGCCGGCACCGTGGTCGGCGAGGGCTGGGTCAAGCCCAACCGCCGCATCTTCGACAACAAGAAGGTGTCGGACCACTTTGCCATCATCCCCACGCTGCAGATCCCGCATGACCTGAGCGAGGCCGAGGGCAAGCTGTACGACCTGGTGCTCAAGCGCTTCCTGGCGGTGTTCTTCCCCGCCGCCGAATACCGCGTCACCACCCGCATGACCGAGGTGCAGGGCCATCGCTTCCGCACCGACGGCAAGGTGCTGGTCGCCCCCGGCTGGCTGGCCGTCTACGGCAAGGAAGCCCAGGGCGAGGACGCCAACCTGGTGCCGGTGGCCGACGGCGAGACCGTGCGCACCGAGGACGTCGAAGCCGTGGGCCTGACCACCAAGCCGCCCGCGCGCTACAACGAAGGCACGCTGCTGTCGGCCATGGAAGGCGCGGGCAAGCTGGTCGACGACGAAGAGCTGCGCGAAGCCATGTCCGAGCGCGGCCTGGGCACGCCGGCCACGCGCGCGGCCATCATCGAAGGCCTGCTCAACGAAAGCTACCTGCGCCGCGAAGGCCGCGACCTGGTGCCCACCGCCAAGGCGCGCCAGCTGATGACGCTGCTGTCCGGCCTGGACGTGACCGAACTGACCTCGCCCGAACTCACCGGCGAATGGGAGCACAAGCTCAAGCAGATCGAGCAGGGCGGCCTGGGCCGCGAGGCCTTCATGCGCGAGATCGCGCAGATGACCCAGGTCATCGTCAAGCGCGCCAAGGAATACGAGCGCGACACGGTGCCGGGCGACTACGCCACGCTGCGCACGCCCTGCCCGAAGTGCGGCGCCGTGGTGAAGGAAAACTACCGGCGCTTTGCCTGCACCAGCTGCGATTTCTCGATCGGCAAGCACCCGGGCGGACGCACCTTCGAGCTGCCGGAAGTCGAGGAACTGCTGGCCAAGCGCGAGATCGGCCCGCTGCAGGGCTTCATCAGCAAGATGGGCCGGCCCTTCGCCGCCATCCTGCGCATCAGCGACGAATTCAAGCTGGAATTCGACTTCGGCCAGAACGACGAGGACGACGCCGAAGCCGTGGACTTCTCCGGCCACACGCCGGTCGGCGCCTGCCCCAAGTGCTCGTCGCGCGTGTTCGAGCACGGCATGAGCTACGTCTGCGAGAAGTCCGTGGGTCCGGCCAGGACCTGCGATTTCCGTTCGGGCAAGGTCATCCTGCAGCAGGAAATCTCGCGCGAGCAGATGGAAAAGCTGCTGACCGAGGGCCGCACCGGCCTGCTCGACGGCTTCGTCTCCAGCCGCACCAACCGCAAGTTCAAGGCCTTCCTGGTGCGCCAGCCCGACGGCAAGATCGGCTTCGAGTTCGAGCCCCGTCCTGAAAAGCCGGGCCGCGCGCCGGCCAAGACGGCCAGCAAGACGGCGGCGACCAAGACGGCCACCAAGACGGCCACGAAAACGGCCGCCAAGAAGGCCCCGGCCAAGAAGGCGGCGGTGAAGAAGACCGCGACCAAGACCGCCGCCAAGAAAACGGCCAAGAAGACCGCGGCCTGAGCCGGAACGATCGGCAGCCGTTGAGGAACGCCCGGGAGACCGGGCGTTTTTCATTGCCGGGCCGCTTGCGACAGGCGCACAACAAACGCCCGGAACGCCGCCGTATTGCGGTATTGTTTACCCCGCTGTACCGCACACGACCGAAGAGGACGACATGACCGCAAGCCCCCGCTCCCCCGCCCGCCGCCGCATCCTGACCGCCGCTGGCGCGCTGGCCGGCCTCAGCCTGATCGAGGGCCGCGTGGCGCTGGCCCAGCCCAAGCTCGGCCGCGTGGTCTACGGGCAAGGCAGCATTGACCCCTTCTTCGCGGCCGGCTACGTGGCGCTAAAGCGCGGCTATTTCGGCGAGGCCGGGCTGGAGGTCGAGTACCTGAATTCCCAGAGCGGCCCGCGCACCAACCAGCTGCTGGCCGCCGGCCAGATCGTTTTCGGCGCCACCGCAGCCACCGCCGCGCCCGCGCTGACGCTGGCCGGCAAGCCGGCCACGCTGGTGTTCGGCTTCGACCGCAAGCTGACCTACGCCAACGTGATCGTGCGGCGCGAGGACTACGACAGCGGCAAGATCAAGTCGCTGAAAGACCTGGCCGGCAAGCGCGTGGGCGCGACCCAGCCGCAATCCAGCACCTGGCTGATGGCGCTGTACCTGATGCAGAAGGCCGGCGTGGCCGACAAGGTAGACATCCGCCCGCTGGGCGACCTGGCCACCATGCTGGGCGCGCTCAAGACCGGCTCGGTCTCGGCCAGCATGGCCACCATGTCGATGATGGAGCAGGCCCGCCAGGAAGGCTGGGGCGTGCCGATCTTCGACGCCACCACCGAGTCCTCGTGGAACGAGTTCATGGGCGGCGACGTGCCCGGCATCGCCGCGCTGACGCTGGCCGACACCATCCAGAAGCGCCCCGAAACGGTGCAGGCCTTCGTCGGCGCGCTGGTCAAGGCGCAGGATTTCATCAGCGCCCATGACGCCGCCGCCATCACCGAGGCGATCTACGACGACTATCTCAGCGCCTTCCCCAAGAGCGCCATCGAGAAGACGCTGGGCGTCTACAAACAGACCGTGTTCCTGTCCGACAACATCATCACCGAGGACGCCTACCAGCGCATGAGCGCCATCATGGGCGACGGCCGCCAGTTCTCGAACGATGAACTCAAGACCGTGCCGTACTCGCGCTGCGTGGATATGAGCTTCGTGCGCCGCGCCCGGGGCCTGTAATGATCGAGCTGGACCGGGTTGGCAAGGCGTACCCCACGCGCCAGGGCGTCACGCATGCGGTGGGCGAGGTCAGTCTGGCCATCGGCGCGGGCGAGTTCGTGTCCATCGTCGGCCCCTCGGGCTGCGGCAAGAGCACGCTGCTGAACATGATCGCGGGCTTCCTGCCGCCCACCGCCGGCGAGATCCGCGTGGATGGCCAACTGGTCAACGGCCAGGTGCCGCCCAAGCTGGGCTACATCTTCCAGAAGGACACGCTGCTGCCCTGGTTCAGCGTCCGGAAGAACGTGGCCCTGGGCCTGAAGTTCCAGGGCGTGGCGCCCGACCGCATCGCCAGCCGCGTGGCCGAGCTGCTGGAGCTGGGCCATCTGGCGGACTTCGCCGACGCCTATCCGCACCAGCTCTCGGGCGGCATGCGGCGGCGCGTGGCGCTGTTGATGAGCCTGGCGGTGGAGCCGCGCATCCTGCTGCTGGACGAGCCCTTCGGCGCGCTGGACACGCACACCAAGACGCACCTGCACCGCGAGCTGATCGAGATCTGGCGCAAGCTGGGCCAGACCATCGTGATGGTGACGCACGACCTGGACGAGGCCATCACGCTGTCGGACCGCGTCGTGGTGCTGTCCGGCCCGCCCAGCCGCGTGCTGCTGGACGAGCGCATCGCCATCCCGCATCCGCGCGACGTGTTCACGCTGCGCGAGACGCCGCAGTTCACCGCCCACGTGCAAAGCCTGTGGAGCGTGCTGGGCCAGCAGTTCCGCGCCGCCGCCTGAGACCGGACGCCATGACTTCCGCGACGACTCCCCGCCATGAATCCGCCCACGCGCTGCAGGACCAGCTGCGCCTGGACCGCCGCGCCGCCATCGTCCGCCGCGTCCGCGTCACGCTGTGGCAAGTGCTGATCCTGGCCGTGATCCTGGGCGCCTGGGAAACGCTGACGCGCATCCCCTGGTTCACCCAGAACACCCTGTTCGATCCCTTCTTCATCAGCCAGCCCTCGCGCGTGGCCGTGCGGCTGTGGGAATGGCTGCAACCCGGCCCACGCTCGGTCTGGCCGCATCTGTGGTTGACGCTGCAGGCCACGCTGATCGGGCTGGCCGTGGGCGTGGGCAGCGGCTTCCTGGTGGGCATGACGCTCAGCCGCAGCCGCTTCCTGGCCGATGTGTTCAATCCCTATATCGTGGCCTTCAATTCCATGCCGCGCATCGCCTTCGTGCCGCTCATCACCATGTTCTTCGGGCTGGGGCTGGCGTCCAAGGTGGTCACGTCCTGGTTCGTGGTGTTCTTCCTGGTGTTCTTCAACACCTACAAGGGCGGGCGCAGCGTGGAGCGCGAGCTGGTGGACTTCTGCCGCACGCTGGGCGGTTCGCCGCGCCAGATCCTGTGGCGCGTGCGCGTGCCCACCGCCGCGGCCTGGACCTTCGCCGCGCTGCCCAACGCCATCAGCTTCGCGCTGATCGGCGTGGTGCTGGCCGAGTTCGTCGGCTCCACCACCGGCATGGGCTACCTGATGATCACCGCGCTGGCCACGCTCAACGCCACCGACATGTTCGCCGCGGTCACGCTGCTGTCGCTGGTGGGGATCGCGCTGGTGTATTGCGTGACGTGGCTGGAGCGGCGGCTGCTGCACTGGGCTCCCGAGTTCCGCGAATGATCAGGCCCACCCCCGAGGCGCTGCGCGCCTCCCCCCTCAAGGGGGCGCCGCTGCGGACCGGCGAAGCCGGATCCGCGCGGCCCCCGTCGGGACGAGCCTGCGATCCAACAAGCACGCCGTTTCCTTCCCGGTTCCCGTTCCCAGCCATAGGCGACTGACATGAATACCCTGCCTTATCTGCGCAACTTCGAACTCGGCGGCCAGGTCGCGCTGGTGACCGGATCGGCCCGTGGGCTGGGCCTTTGCATCGCGCGGGCGCTGGCCGGCTGTGGCGCGCGCGTGCTGATCAACGGCCGCAATGCCGCCGCGGCCGAGGCGGCCGCCGACGCGCTCAGGCGCGACGGACTGGACGCGCATGCGCTGGCCTTCGACGTGGCCGACGATGCCGCCATGGCGCAGGCTTTCGCCCGCATCGACGCCGAGCATGGCCGGCTGGACATCCTGGTCAACAACGTGGGCGCGCGCAACCGCAAGACGCTGGCCGACACCACGCCCGCCGAGATCCGCGAATTGATCGATACCGACCTGGTGGCCGGCCTGCTGCTGTCCAAGCTCGCGGCCGAGCGCATGGTGCGCCAGGGCGGCGGCCGGCTGATCGCCATCACGTCCGTGGTGGGCGAATTCGCGCGCGCGGGCGACGCCGTCTATCCGGCGGCCAAGCAGGGCCTGACCGGCATGATGCGGGCGCTGGCGGCGGAGTTCGGCGGGCGCGGCATCACCAGCAACGCCATCGCGCCGGGCACCTTCGCCACCGAGACCAATGCCGCGATGATTGCCGACCCCTCGGTCGGCCCGCGCGTCGCGGCGCGCAATCCGACGGGCCGCTGGGGCGAGCCGGAGGAAATCGCCGGCGCCGCCGTGTTCCTGGCCTCGCGCGCCGCGTCCTATGTCAACGGGCACGTGCTGGTGGTGGACGGCGGGCTGTCGATCCAGTTCTAAGGAAACGCGCTACGCGCTTGCAGCCCCCCATGGGGGCTGTCCTTCCTTGGGGCGGCCCAGCGAGGGGAAGGCCCTCACGCCGCGCGCTACGCGCTTGCTGCCCCCCGAGGGGCCGTCCTTCCTCGGGGCGGCCCAGCGGAAGGACACTCCCGCTCCCACCTCAGCTCGTCTCGTCCTGGTACCAGACGCCTTCGGCCAGCATCATGCGCTGGTGGCCGTGGCCGGCGGGCATCATGGGGAAGCAGTTTTCCTGCGCGGCCACCGCCACGTCCAGGAAGTAGGGGCCGTCGTGGGCCAGGCACTCGGCCAGCGCGGCGTCCAGCTGCGCGGGATCATCCACGCGCGCCGCGCCCCAGCCGAAGGCGCGCGCCAGCGCCACGAAGTCGGGCAGCGAGGCGTTGTAGCTGTGGCTGTAGCGGCCGCCGTGGATCAGCTCCTGCCATTGCCGCACCATGCCCATGTAGCCGTTGTTGCACAGCACGACCTTGACCGGCGTCTGGTGCTGCATGGCGGTGGACAGTTCCTGGATGTTCATCAGCACGGACGCGTCGCCGCTGACGCAGACCACGGTCTTGTCCGGGTGCGCGATCTGCGCGCCGATGGCGGCGGGCACCCCGTAGCCCATGGTGCCGGCGCCGCCCGAGGTCAGCCAGCGGTTGGGCCGGTCGAAGCGCAGGTATTGCGCGGCCCACATCTGGTGCTGGCCCACGTCGGTGGAGACGACGGCGTCGCGGCCGTCCAGCGCGGCGTTCAGGCGCGCCATCAGGTGCTGCGGCAGGATGGACTCGGCCGAGGGCGTGTAGCCCAGGCAGTCCTGGGCGCGCCAGGTGGCGATGCGGTCCCACCAGGGCGCGAGCCGCGCCGGGTCCAGCGGCGCGTCGCCCAGCTCGGCGCGCAGCGCCTGTACCAGCGGCAGGCAGTCGCCGACCAGCGCCACGTCCACGCGCACGACCTTGTTGATCGAGGCGGGGTCGATGTCGATATGGATCTTGCGCGCGTGCGGACAGAATTCCGAGAGCTTGCCGGTGATGCGGTCGTCGAAACGCGCGCCGATGCAGACCACCAGGTCGGCGTTGTGCATCGCAAGGTTGGCCTCGACCGTGCCGTGCATGCCCAACATGCCGACGAACTGCGAGCTGGACGCCGGAAAGGCGCCCAGGCCCATCAGCGTCAGCGTGCAGGGCGCGCCGGTGTGGCGCACCAGCTCGGTGAAGGCGGCGCAAGCCTCGGGGCCGGCGTTCACCAGCCCGCCGCCGCCATAGAAAATAGGACGCTTGGCTTGCGCGATCAGCGCGGCGGCGCGGCGCACGGCCGACTGCGGCAGCTTGGGCGCCAGCTTGCCGGCCTGCCGGCGCGCGCGCAGCGCGGCCAGCTTCTGCTGCGAGGGCACGGCCGGCACATCGATGTCGGCGTCATGCGGCACGGCCAGCTGCACGTCCTTGGGGAAATCCAGCAGCACCGGGCCGGGCCGGCCCTGGCGCGTCAGCTCGAAGGCGCGGCTCACCACGGCGGCCACGTCGTCCACCGCGCGGACCTGGGTGTTCCACTTGGTCACCGAGCGCGAGATGCCGATGGCGTCGCATTCCTGGAAGGCGTCGGTGCCGATGGCGGCCGTGGCCACCTGGCCGCTGATGCACAGCACCGGAATCGAATCGCACATGGCGTCCAGCAGGCCGGAGGTGGTGTTGGCCATGCCCGGGCCGGACGTCACGAAGACCACGCCGGTGCGGCCGGTGCTGCGGGCATAGCCCTCGGCGGCATGGACGGCGGCCTGCTCGTGACGCACCAGCACATGGCGCAGGCGCGGCTCGGCGTAGAGCGCGTCGTACAGCGGCAGCACGGCGCCGCCGGGGTAGCCAAAAATCGTGTCCACCCCATGCGCAATCAGCGTTTCCAACAGGATCCGGGCGCCGTTGGCGGCGGGGCCGGCGGCCGGGCGCGAGGCGGTGGAATCGGCGTCCGGCAGGACGGCAAGGGCGGCGGAGTGGAGGCGATCGTTCATGCTGACTATCTTATTCGTGGATGGGAAGAATTTTTATCTTCTTTTCCACAGATAACGGCCATACGGAGTAAATTCATCTTCAACATGGAGGATTTGAAGAAAATGAACCTGGACAAGTTCGACCTGGCCATTCTGAAGGTGCTGCAGCAGAACGCGCGCGCCAGCCTCAACGACATCGGCGCGGCCGTGGGCCTGTCGTCCACGCCCTGCTGGAACCGGATCAAGCGCATGGAAAGCGCCGGGGTGATCCGCGGCTACACGGTGGACATCGACCCGGCCAGCCTGGGCTTCATGGACACGGTGATCGTGCACGTCACGCTGGAAAGCCACAGCGAGGAAACCCTGTACGAATTCGGCCGCGCCCTGGCCCAGATTCCGGAGGTGCTGGAGGCCTTCCTGGTGTCGGGCGACTACGACTATTACATCCGCATCGCCGTGCGCGACACGCGGGACTACGAGCGCCTGCTGCGCGAACAGCTGTACCGGATACCGGGGATCCGGCACAGCAAGTCTTGCTTTGTGCTGCGGCGGTTGAAGGAGACGATGCTGCCGCTGACGGGCGCGGCGAACGTGCCAACTGCAGCAAACGCGATTTGAACGCGCCTGCAGCCCGATGACGGACGCGGATTAGTAGGCCAATTCCCTCTGGTGCCGAAACGCCAGGATATAGATCGCGTCTTCCGTGATGTCGTAGTAATACAAGGCCAAATACCCTGAATTCCCGAATGAAATCACCAGTTCACGCAACGCCGGCAGATCCCGGACGGGGCGTCCCACATATGGCGACACCTTCAAGAGCCCAAGATGGGAAGCAATAGTCTGGCTGGCCTGCTTGACGGCGAACGGCGCCCTTGCAGTCAAGAATTCCTGGCAACGCTTCAAACCCCGCAATGCACTTGCCGAGACGATTATTTGTGGCACGCGGGTGCCGGCTGTTCGTTGTCAGTGCCCCAGGTGCGCAACCAGGCTTGAACCTCTTCGCCGGTCACATGCAGACCGTCTTGCTGGAACGCCGTCCAGGCGGCCTCGGCCTCCTGGAAGAATTGTTCACGAGTGAGACGCTGACTAGCCGGGAGACTGGCGTCAGTGTTCAGTGCAGTATCCAGTTTCGGGGAAACCATGGCTGAGCCTTCAAGGGTAGGTGACCTCAATTTAGCCAGGAAAACGCCAGGCATCCATTGTGGATGACCGCAAGCTGGCCCCCTACCTCAACACATAATCCACCGGCACCGCCGGCTCCGGCAACGGCCGCACACCCAGACCTTCCAGCAGGTCGATCTCGATGACGCGCGCCAGCGCGGACAGAGGCAGGTCGTTCTCATCCTTGCCGAAGGGATCTTCCAATTCGTCGCCCAGCGCGTCCAGGCCGAAGAAGGTGTAGGCGATGATGGTGACCGCCACCGGGGTCAGGTATTCCAGCGCGCCCACCAGCCCGAAGGGCAGCAGCAGGCAGAACAGCCAGGCGGTGCGGTGCAGCAGCAGCGAATAGGCGAAGGGCGAGGGCGTGAACTTGATGCGCTCGCAGGCGGCCTGGATGGCGGCGCAGGCGGCGGCGCGCTGGGTCAGGGCCTGGTAGAGGATGTCGGTCAGCTCGCCGCGCCGCAGACAGGCGGCCAGGTCGCGGTTGATGGCCAGCAGCAGCGCGTCCGGCACGTTGCGGCAGCCGGCCAGGGTTTCGGCTTCGTCCAGCTGCACCCAGGGCCGGGCGGCGGCCAGGGCGTCCTCTTCACGCAGGCGCGCGGCCAGCGCGTAGGCGAAGCCGATGCAGCGGCGCACGATGCGTTCCTGCACCGGGTTGGCGGTGCTGGCGGCCAGCAGCACCGCGCTTTCGCGCGCCAGGCTGCGGCACTGGACGATGAGATCGCCCCATTGCTTGCGCGCTTCCCACCAGCGGTCGTAGCAGACGTTGTTGCGGAAACCCATGAAGACCGACAGCGCCAGGCCGAACAGCGAGAAGGGCACGGCGGACAGGTGGGCGGGCGAGAACATGCGGTCGTGGTACATCCACACGACCAGGCCGGCCAGCAGTGTGATGACGAGAATGCGGCTGAAGATGCGCGGAATGATGGAGCCGCGCAGAATGAAGAACAGGGCCAGCGCGGAAGGACGCGGACGGACGATCATGATGGGGTGGGAAGGAAAGGCGAGACGGAAAGAGGAACCGGAAAGGAAAACCGGAAAGCGGATACGCGGCGCGCTCACTATACGCCTGTCAAACCGTCATGGACGCGCCGATATAATTCTGTTTCGTTTCATCGCCCCCAAAGGCCCGCAGCCCCATGACCACCGCCTCCGAAGACACCCCCATCAAGCCCTGGCACGCCGTCCGCCGCTCCAAGCTGCACGGCAACGGCGTCTTCGCCGCGCGCAAGATCCCCGCGGGCACGCGCATCATTGAATACGGCGGCCAGCGCATCAGCGCCAAGGAAGCGGACCGCCGCCATCCGACCAATCCGGACGACCCGTTCCACACCTTCTTCTTCGCCCTCAGCTCGGGCCGCGTGATCGACGGCGGCGACGAAGGCAACGACGCCCGCTGGATCAACCATTCCTGCGAACCCAACTGCGAGGCGCAGGAAGGCAAGCACGGCAAGCGCGTCTATATCGTGGCCGTGCGCGACATCGCGCGCGGTGAAGAGCTGTCCTACGACTACGGCCTGGTGCTGGACGGCCGCATCACCAAGGCGCTGCGCGACGGCTACCGCTGCCTCTGCGGCACGCCGCCGTGCCGCGGCACCATGCTGGCGCTGTCGGACAAGCAGAAGAAGAAGGCGCAGAAGAAGCTTGCCGAGGCCAGGCAGGCCGAGGCGCAGCCCGTGGCCAAGAGCGCGGACGCGCCCACGAAAAAACGGGGCGGTTCGAAGCAAGCGGTGAAGCCGGGCGCCAAACAGGACGCACAGCTGGACGCAAAGCCCGACGCCAAACCCGCAGCCAAGCAGGACGCGCCCGCGCAAGCGAACGGCCAGGCCGCCACCAAGCCGGCGCGGAAACCCGCCCGCAAGCCGGCCGAAGCCACAGCCCAGCCGGAAGCAGCCCAGTCCAAGTCCCCCGCCGCCAAGCGCCGCGCCACGCACAAGACCGCGCCGGTTCCGTCCCCCGCCTGAAACCCCACCGGCGGCAGGCGTATTGCCCCGTCCCGCCCCGGCAGGCGTACAATCAGCCGGTCGTTAACACGACATGCAGTACGTCTTCAGGGCGGGGTGAAATTCCCCACCGGCGGTATGCCACGCAATGTGGCGAGCCCGCGAGCGCCCGGTGTTCCCCAGGAACGCCGGGGTCAGCAGACCTGGTGAGATGCCAGGGCCGACGGTCATAGTCCGGATGAGAGAAGATGTGCCGGCACATACTCGGCTGCCCGGGCGCTTGCGTCCGGCCAGCGGTTTTCTGCTCGGCTGTCGCATAGCCCTGAAACGTTTTTCGCCCACTTTTTCCGCGAGAGCGTTTCACATGTCCAATACCAATCCGCAGCAATCCCTTCCCAGCCTGGCTTCCCAGCCGTTCGAGGCCCGCTTGCAGCGCGCCCTGCATCACCTGCGCCTGGGCCGTCCCGTCATCCTGATGGACGACTTCGACCGCGAGAACGAGGCCGACCTGATCGTCGCCGCCGACAAGCTCACCGTGCCCGTCATGGCGCAGCTGATCCGCGACGGCAGCGGCATCGTCTGCCTGTGCCTGCCCGGCGAGGCGCTGGACCGCCTGGGCCTGCCGCCCATGGTGCAGAAGAACGAAAGCCGCCACGCCACCGCCTTCACCGTGTCGATCGAGGCGCGCGAAGGCGTGAGCACCGGCGTGTCGGCGGCCGACCGCGTCACCACCATCCGCGCCGCCGTCTCGCCCACCGGCCAGCCCGGCGACATCGTCAGCCCCGGCCACGTGTTCCCGCTGCGCGCCCAGCCCGGCGGCGTGCTGACGCGCCGCGGCCACACGGAAGGTTCGGTCGACCTGGCCGTGCTGGCGGGCCTGCGTCCGGCCGGCGTGCTGTGCGAACTGATGAACGCCGACGGCACCATGATGCGCGGCGCCGCGCTGGAGCGCTACGCCGCCCAGCACGGCCTGGTGGCGCTGACCATCGCCGAGCTGGCCGATCATCTGCAGAAGCTGCGCGACGGCCAGGCCAGGCCGGTCGACGATGAAGTGCTGGAGATGGCCGCCACGGCCTGATCCGGCGCGCCACACCGGCGCGGCCCGGCCTTCAGGCCCGGACCGCGCCGATATGAACACCCGACCAGCACCAAACCCGCCGGTGTCGATGCCGCAGCCGGCACCGACCGGGGCCGCTGCCGGCGCTGACCAAGGCCAATGCCGGCGCCGCGACCCGCCGCGCCGGCATTCTTCCCCCAGGCGATGCGCGTTCAGCGCTGCCCGTCGTGCGCCGACACCGCTTCCCTGGTCAGCCCGCCCAGCCGTGAATGCACGCGGCCGCCCGTGCCCATGACCAGCGCGAACAGGATCTCGCCCGGTCTGGGCGCATCCTGGATGCCGATCTCGATGCTGTTGAAGTGGCTGCGCACATAGGACGCGTGGATGTAGTGCACCGGCACCATCATGCGGTAGCCGGCCACGGCCACCGCCTTGACGGCCGGCACCATCGCCTTCGGCTCGCCCAGCACGCTGCGCATGGCCCAGCCGCCGGCCTCGTGCCAGACCGCGCCATGCTCCATCTCGCCGTCCAGCCCGACGATGGCGGCCTTGCTGTAGACCTCGATGCTGTCCTTGCCCAGCGTGTCGACCAGCTCGGTCGCCAGCAGCGAGCCCAGCCCGCGCAGCTCGGCCATGAAGGGCATCAGGTCCGGCTCGTAGCGGCCGGCGTAGGGATTGCGGATCACGGCGCAGGACGCGGCCAGCTTCAGCGGCACGGCCGGCGGCGGGCCGTACTCATGGAACGTGGTTTCGACGATGAGGCAGCGCTTGCGGATATCGATCAGGGACATGGGATGGGCTCCGGGAACAGGGTGGAATGCGGGGATGGCATGCGGCGACGGCGCGCCCTTCATTGCGGCTCGATGCCGGTTTCCTTGACGATGGCGGCCCATTTGTCGATCTCGGCGCGCACGAAGGCGCCGAATTGCGCGGGCGTCTGGGTTTTGACGGAAAGGCCCTGCGCCGCGTAGGCGTCCTTCAGCTCGGCCTTGCCCAGCGCCTTTTCCAGCGCGGCCGCCAGGCGCCGGGACACGGGCTCGGGCAGATCCTTCGGACCCATCAGGCCGAACCACACGGTCAGGTTGAAGCCGGGCGCGCCGCTCTCGTTCAGCGTGGGAATGTCGGGCGCCAGCGGGAACCGTTCCGGCGTGCTGACGCCATAGGTCTTGACCTTGCCGGCGCGCGCCTGCTGCAGGCCGTTGGCCAGGTCGGTGAAGGTCAGATCCACCGTGCCGCCGATCACGTCGGTCAGCGCCTGCGGGCCGCCGCGATAGGGCACGGCCGTGACGTCGATGCCGCCCATCCGCGCCCACTTGGCGCCGAACACCTGCGCGCTGCCCGAGCCGTAGGCGTAGGTCAGCTTGCCCGGATGCCGCGCGCCGTAGGCGTACAACTCGGCCACGCTGGCGCCCGGCAGGCGCGGCGAGCCAACCAGCAGATAGGGCGTCTCGGCCACGGCGCCGATGGGCGACAGGTCGACGGCCGGATCGTAGGGCAGGTTCTTGAACAGGCTGACGCCGCTGGCGGCCGTGGACACGCCGACCACCACCACGGTGTAGCCGTCCGGCTTGCTGCGGGCCACGTCGTGCGTGCCGATGATGCCGTTGGCGCCGGGCTTGTTCTCGACCACCACCGGCTGCCCCAGGTCGTCGGCCATGGCCTTGCCCAGGCTGCGCGCCACCACGTCGGTGATGCTGCCCGGCGGAAAGGGCACGACCATGCGAATGGGACGGTCGGGGTAGGCGGCCCGCGCCGGGTGCATGACAGCAAGGGCGAGCAGGGCCGCGCCCAGGCCGGCCGCCAGCCGCCGCGCGGCGATGATGGGTTTCATGGCTGTCTCCTGTTGATGTGTTCTTGTCGCCACGACGGACAGCGCCGCTACGCCAGATGCGCCGCCAGGTCAGACGCGTTCAGCCGCTCCAGGTATTGGTGGATCCGCGTGTTGTCCACGCCCGGCTCCATCTCCGCCAGCGCGCGCTGCCACAGCCCGGCGCACAGCGACAGCTGCTCGGCGCGCACGCCGGCATGCGCCTGCAGCGCGTCGGCGGTGCGCAGGTCCTTGGCCATCAGCGCCAGCGCGAAGCCGCCGGCGTAGCTGCCCGGCACGATGAACTGGCGCAACTTGGTTTCGGTGGCGACGTTGCGGCCGCTGGAGGCATTGAGCACGTCGGTGAACACATCCAGGTCCAGGTCCATGCGGCGCGCGATCAGCAGCGCCTCGCTGGCCGCCAGCAGGCCGGCGGCGTAGACATAGTTGTTCAGCGCCTTCATGGCATGGGCCGAACCGACCGCGCCGGTGGGAATCAGCGTGGCGCCCATGCGCGACAGCAGCGGACGCGCGCGTTCCAGGTCGGCGGCGTCGCCGCCCGCCATGATGGCCAGCGTGCCGGCGGCGGCCTTGGCCACGGCGCCGGAAACGGGCGCGTCGACCAGCGCCAGCCCGGCCGCGCGCAGCAGCGGCGCCAGCCGCAGCGTCTGCGCCGGATCGGACGAGCCCATGTCCAGCAGCAGGGCGCCGGGGCGCAGCAGCGTCATCAGCCCGGGACGGCCCGGCGCGCCCTCGATCACGGCATTGGTCACGGCGCTGTCGGGCAGCATGGTGATGACGATGTCGCAGCCGGCCAGCTCGTCCAGGCCCCCGGCCCCGCGCAGCGTGCGTCCCCAGGCGGGATGCGCGTGCAGCCGCGCCAGGCGGGCCGGGTCGCGGTCATGGGCCAGGATCCGGTCGTCCGAGTCGGACCGCGCCAGGTTCTCCAGCATCGGCAAGCCCATCATTCCCAGTCCGACGAATCCGATTTCCATGCCCATGCCTTCCGCTTATCGATGATGCCTTTTCCCGAACGAAAGGCGCATGGGGATGCTACTGGCTGTGGCTTTTCACGGCCTATGCTAAGTTGGCCGGGGGATATAACAAACAATTATCGAGACAGGAAGGAAAGCGCCATGCGCTTCAAGCTCAGGCAGATGGAGGTGTTTCGCGCGGTCATGCTGACCGGCTCGATGAACGGCGCGGCCAAGCTGCTGTTCGTGTCGCAGCCCGCCGTCAGCCGGCTGATCGCCCATGCCGAGCAGAGCCTGGGCCTGCAGCTGTTCGCGCGCGACAAGGGCAAGCTCACGCCCACGCCCGAGGCGCAGCGCCTGTTCGAGGAAGTCGGGCCGCTGTTCGAGGAAGCGCTGCGCATCGACGAGCTGGCGCGCGACCTGGCCGCCCGGCCCGAGGGCGCGCTGACGCTGTGCGCCAGCCCCAGCCTGGCGCTGAACTTCCTGCCGCCGGCCATCGCCCGCTACCTGGAGCTGCACCCCGGCGTGCGGCTCAAGTTCCACACCACGCTGCTGGCCGACATGGCGCACGAGCTGCTGGGCCGCAAGGCCGAGCTGGCGATCTCGGTGCTGCCGGTGGACCATCCCAACCTGGTGGTCGAACCGCTGGCCACGGGCGAGATGGTCTGCATCCTGCCGGAAGGCCATCCGCTGGCCGCGCAGCCGCGCGTGAGCCTGGCGCAGCTGGCGGCCTGCCGGCTGGTGCTCTACAGCCGCAACATCCCCTTCGGCCAGCTGGTGGCTGCCGCATTCCAGCGCGCCGGCGTGAGCTGGAGCGCGGCGGTCGACATCATGCGCGCCGAGGTCGCCTGCGCGCTGGTGCGGGCGGGCGCCGGCGTGGCCATCGTCGACCAGTTCTCGGTGGGCGGCCAGGGCTGGCCCGGCGTGGTGGCGCGGCCGCTGCGCGAATCGATCCCGCTGTCGCTGAGCCTGGCGCGCTCGCGCTTCGAGCGGCCCAGCCGGCAGGTGCAGCGTTTCGTGCGCCTGATCAAGGAGCATGTGCGCGGCCTGCCGGACCTGAAAACACCGGGATAGCGCTTGCCGCCGCCCGCCGTCGCGACGGCCGACATGCAAGGAAGTCCTTCAAAAGGAAAGGGGGGAGCGGGACGGCGCGATGCCCGCCTGGGCGATGGCATAATTCCGGGACTCGCGCGCCCCGCGGGCACAGAAAAATTTAATGAGCCACAGCTCGCATTAGATACACGCATCACCCGGCCTTCATGACATCCATCCCGCAGCCCCGAAAAGCGCCGCGCCAGCAGCGCTCGCAACAGACCGTCGACGCCATCCTGCAAGCCACCGCCCGCGTGCTGGCCGAACATGGCTACGCAGGCACCAACACCAACCTGATCGCCGAAACCGCGGGCGTGAGCGTGGGTTCGCTGTACCAGTACTTCCCGAACAAGAACGCGCTGATCGCCGCCCTGCACGACCGCCACGACCGGCAGATGCTGGACCTGATCGACCAGACGCTGGAGGCCAATCCCGCCGCCACGCTGCGCGACCGGGTCGCCGCCATCGTCGGCGCCATGCTGGGCGCGCACCTGCTGGAACCGGCGCTGCACCGCGTGCTGGAGCGCGAGTTCCCGCTCTTTGACCAGCCGCGCGAGCACAGCCTCGCCGACCAGGACATCCACCGCCGCATGCGGCACCTGCTGGAGTTCCACCGCGACGAGATCGCGCAGCCGGACCGCGACCTGGCCACCTATGTGGTGCTGCGCATCATGGAATCGCTGGTGCACGCGGCCGCGCTGGAACCGCCGGCCGGCTTCTCGCCGGCGCAATTGGAACAGGCCGTGGCGGACGCCATCATGGGCTATCTGAGCGTGCCGGCGCCGGCAGCCCGCAAGCGGGCCGCGCCGCGCAAGGCGGGCTGAGACAGGCCGCTGCCGCCAGCGTATCCAGGAAGCGCGACGCCAGTTCCGGCGCGCTCGACACGTCCAGCCTCGCATAGGCATTCTTGCGATGCGTCTTGACGGTCTCGATGCCGATCTTGAGCTTCTGCGCGATCTCCTTGGAGCAATAGCCCTTGAGGATCAGGCCGACGATCTCGGCCTCGCGCGGCGACAGCCTTTCCCGCAAGCCGCGCATGCCGGCCAGGCGCAGGCCGTCCCGCGACGCGCATTCGCGTTCCGCCAGCCATGAGGCCAGATGCCGCCTGAACAGCGACTGGACCAGCGGGAACACGCCATCCAGCCGCGCGGCCTCGTCGCGGGTGAACCGCGCGCCGCCATGACGATACAGGCCCACCTGCAAGGTGCGCGCGCCGGCCAGGCGCACGCTCAGGTCCAGTTCCTTCAGCGTGGCGGGAAAGTCCCGGGTCAGATAGCCGATCTCTTCGTCGCGGCTCAGCCGGATGCTGTCGCAATCGCGCTCGGGCCGGCGCAGGAAGGTCGAGCGGCACAGCTCGGGCAGGAAATGGACGCCGCTTTCGATGCCCCGCAGGTGATGCTGGAAGAACGGGTGATAGCGGAACGTGCCGCCCGAGTAGCGATGCAGCGAGCGTTCCGGCGCGCCGGGCGGGAAATTGCTGTGCAGGCAGGCGGGCGCGGCTTCCCCGTCGTAGAAGAACACCGCATACAGGTCGAACGGCACCAGCGTTTCCAGGCGCTCCAGCAGCAAGGCCGGGAAGTCCTGCCGGTCCAGGGCGTCGACGAGCTGGCTCATGTGATCGATGGTCATCACGGCGGACATGCGGGGCCTCCGGCGCGGGATGGATTCGCGGATTCCCGAGCATGCCAAATCGCGGCAGGGGCGGCAATGCCGCGGGTGACGCAAATAGATCCACCCGTGGATCCGCCGCCGTTCATTCGTCCGATTCTTCATGCGGTCGCGACGCCGCGCCGCTTGCACGACCCGCGCGCGCCATCCCCCCAACAGGGGATTACCGCTCCCATGCCCGCTTGCTAAGGTCGCTGTCACCACAACGACAAGCGCGCTTCCCAAGGAGACGGTATGAACAGCATCTGGACCACGCCCGCCGTGGCGGCCTGCCTTTCCCTGGCCGCCACCGCCAGCCTCGCGGCCGACCTTCGCGTCGCGGTCAACCAGGGCAATCCGCCCTTCGAATTCGAAGACCGCAACGGCAAGCTGACCGGCTTCGAGGTCGAGGTGATCCAGGCCGTGGCCCGGCGCCTGAACAAATCGGTCGAATTCTCGTCGATGCCGTTCAACATGCTGTTCGCGGCCGTGCAATCCGGCCGCGCCGACGTTGCCCTGGGCGCCATCACCATCACCGCCAAGCGGCTCGAGAACGTCGCCTTCACCCAGCCCATCATCGATTCCAACCAGTGCGTGGCCGCGCTGTCGGACGGCCCCGTCAAGCGCGTGGAACAGCTCAAGGGGCGGGATGTCGGCGTCATCACCGGCACGGTGGGCGAGATCTGGGCCGCCCGGTCCCAGCAGGAACACGCCTACAAGGAAATCCGGCGCTACGACGGCAATATCGAACCGATGATGGACCTGGCCTCGCAGCGCACCGCCGCAAGCATCAACGACTGCCCGATCATGGCCTGGTACATCCGCGACAAGCCGCAGTTCTCCATCATCCACGAAGTGGCGACCGGCGACAGGAACGCGCTGATGCTGCCCAAGGCCAGCCCGCTGCTGGACGCGATCAACCAGGAAATCGGCCGCATGAAGACCGACGGCTCGCTGCCCGGCCTGTACCGCAAATGGTTCAACGCCGAGGCCGGCCCGGATTCCAGCACGGTGAAGATCGAAGCCATTCCGGCCGTGCAATGAACCTGGCCGACACCTTCTTCAATGCCGGCGTGCTGGCCGATTCCCTCGGCTCGCTGCTGGCCGGCTTCCGGCTGACGGCGCTGCTGGGCGCCACCAGCCTGGTCCTGGCGACCGCGCTCGGGCTGCTGCTGGTCGTGCTGCGCCTGTATGCGGTCAAGCCGCTGCGCTGGGCCGCCATCGCGCTGATCGACGTGCTGCGGGCGATTCCCCTGCTGGTGCTGCTGGTGATCGTCTACTACGCGCTGCCCTTCGTCGGCCTGCGGCTGCCGCCGTTCTGGGCCGCGACCGCCGCGCTGTCACTGGTGGCGTCCGCCTATATCGCCGAGACCTTCCGCGCCGGCATCGAGGCCGTTCCCGCCGGCCAGGTCGAGGCCGCCCGCGCGCTGGGCCTGTCCTGGCCCCGGATGATGACCGACATCGTGCTGCCGCAAGCGATCCGCTTCACCATCCCGCCCGGGACCGGCATCGCGATCAGCCTGATCAAGGACACCGCGCTGGCCTCGGTGGTGGCCATGCCGGACCTGCTCAAGCAGGCCACGCAGGCGCAGGCCTACTACGCCAATCCCACGCCGCTGATCGGCGCGGCCATGCTGTACCTGCTGCTGTTGCTGCCGCTGGTGCGCGTGGTCAGCGCCATCGAGAACCGCGCCAGCCGCCGAGGAGCCCGATAGTGCACATCCCACATCGCCCCGCGCCGCAAAATGCCGACGCAGCGGCGGCCTCGAACCCGCCCCCGCTGCTGCGCCTGCGACGGCTGGAAAAACGCTACGGCGCGTTCGCCGCGCTGGACGGCGTCGACCTGGACGTGGCCCGGGGCGAGGTCGTCGCCCTCATCGGCCCGTCCGGGTCCGGCAAGTCGACGCTGGTGCGCTGCGTGAACCTGCTGGAAACCTATGACGGCGGCAGCGTCGAGGTCGACGGCATCGCGGTGCGCGACGACCGGCACCTGGCGCGCGTGCGCGCCGAGGTCGGCATGGTGTTTCAGCAGTTCAACCTGTTCCCGCACATGAGCGCGCTCAGGAACGTGGCGCTGGCGCCGGTGCGCGTGCGCGGCCTGTCCTGGCCCGAGGCCACGGCGCGGGCAGAGGCCCTGCTGGAACGCGTGGGCCTGCGGGCCCACCAGCACAAGCGGCCGGGCCAGCTGTCGGGCGGACAGCAACAGCGCGTCGCCATCGCGCGGGCGCTGGCCATGCAGCCCGAACTGCTGCTGTTCGACGAGCCCACGTCGGCGCTGGACCCGGAAATGGTGCAGGAAGTGCTGGACGTGATCCAGGACATCGCCAGGACCGGCGCCACGCTGCTGATCGTGACCCATGAAATGTCCTTCGCGCGCAAGGTGGCAGATCGTGTCGTGTTCATGGAGCAGGGCCGCATCGTGGAAATCGCGCCGCCCGAGACGTTTTTCACGAACCCCGCCACGGACCGCGCCCGGGCCTTCATCCATACCGCCACGCGCGGACGCGGCGGCATGTCCGCCTGAGCCTTCCACACGAGTCCTGCCCATGCCCCACGATCCACGCCCGGTCCAGGACCTGGCCCCAAGCCCAAGCCCAAGCCCACGCCCAAGCCAGTCTCCGCAGCCCCTGCCGCGCGCCACGGTGCAGGCGCTGACGGCATCGCCGATCCGGCAGTTGGCGAACGCGGCGATGCACCGCGCAGACGTGCTGCCCTTCTGGTTCGGCGAATCCGACAGCCCGACCGTGGGCGTCATCCGCGCAGCCGCCAGCCTGTCGCTGGCGCGGGGCGAAACCCGCTACGGCGAGAACCTGGGCCGGCCCTATCTGCGCCACGCCCTGTCCCGCTACCTGAGCGCGCTGCACGGCGTGGATATCGGCACGGAACGCATCGCAGTCAGCGGGTCAGGGGTGTCGGGCATCATGCTGGCCGCGCAGCTGCTGCTCGAGCCGGGCGACCGCGTCGTCGCCGTCACCCCGCTCTGGCCCAACCTGACCGAGATTCCCCGCATCCTCGGCGCCCGCACGCAGCGCTACCCGCTGTCGGTGACGGACGGCCGATGGACGCTGGACGTGCCCGGGCTGCTGCAGGCGCTCAGGCCCGGCACCCGTCTGCTGCTGCTCAACTCGCCCAACAACCCCACGGGCTGGACCATCGCGGCCGACGACATCGCGCCCATCCTGCGGCATTGCCGCCAGCATGGCATCTGGATTCTCTGCGACGACGTCTACGAACGCCTGCTCTACGACCCCGGGCAGGCCTCGGCGCCGTCCTTCCTCAGGCACTGCGCGCCCGATGACCGCGTCATCTCGGTCAACAGTTTCTCCAAGGCCTGGTCCATGACCGGATGGCGCGTCGGCTGGATGGTCGTGCCCGCGTCGCTGACGGGCGATCTGGCCAAGCTGATCGAATACAACAGCTCCTGCGTCTTCGATCCCGTGCAGCGGGCGGCGACGGCGGCGCTGGAACACGGCGAGGCCACGGTGGCGGCGCTGCGTGCGCAGCTGGCGCGAACCCGCGCGCTGCTGACCGACGCGCTGCGCGGCTTGCCCGGCATCGAGGCGCCCGATGCCGGCGGCGCAATGTATGTGTTCTTCCGGATGGCGGGCGCGACCGACTCCGCGCTGCTCGCACGGCAACTGGTGGAACAGACCGGCCTGGGCCTGGCCCCCGGCGCGGCCTTTGGCCCGGAAGCGTCGGCATGGCTGCGCTGGTGCCATGCCACCAGCCCTGAACGCCTGGAAGAAGGATTGAGCCGGCTGCGCCGCTTCCTGACGCAACGCCGGACATAGCGAGGCCGCCTCGCACGATCCGGCCAGACCGGACCCACGCGAACGCAAACGCAAACGCCAACGCAAATGCGGACGCGCGGACCGTTCAGCCCTCGGGCCGTCCCGCGCGCTCGGCCGCCATCCGCGCCAGGCAGTCGGCGGCATCGCCGATCACGACGCGAGCGCTGCAGGCCAGCATCAGGTTGAGATTCAGGCCGAAGTCCTCGACCGTGTATCCCTGCGCATCAATGGCGCGGGCGGGCGTGTCCGCCGTGCCGACCGCCACCTGCGCGATCAGCGAATCCGCCTGCGCGGTGTACGCCCATACCGGCTTGCCGCAGGCGATGGCGTAGCCCACCTCGAAGGCCGTGCCCGAATCAGGCTCGGCGCCACGGAACGGATTCAGGTTGGCCATGACCAGGTCCGCGCGCTGGATCATGGCCACGTTGGCGCGATAGATCCACTGCGCCAGCGCCGCGCCGGTCAGGCCGGGCGGCGTCTGGTTGTCCAGCGGGAACAGGCCGTCAAAGCCGTGCCGGGCGGCCAATGCCTTGAGCCGCTCGCCCTGCGCCGCCGCGTCCGGCAGGAACACGTCGAAACCGGCCAGGTAGACGGCGGGCCGCGCGCCGCTCATGACGGCTCCGGTTCGGACACGGAAAAGCCCTCGCCGGTGGCGAAGAACGAGCCGCCGGCCAGGTAATGGATCGAGCGGCGGCCCTCGGAAGGAAAGTGCCATCGATTGCCCGAGAACACATCGGGCGCGGCCCAGGCGGCCACGACCTCGCCGATGAACAGGTCGTAGGCCTGCTGGTTGTGCGGCTCGGGCAGCACCTTACATTCCAGCCAGCCCAGGCAGCCCGCGACCAGCGGCGCGCCGATCTTGCTGGCGGGGAAGGTGGCCAGGCCGCTGGCCTGGAACTTGTCCTCGTCGCGGCCGGAGTCCGTGCCGACCTTCAGCGTGGCCCGCGCCTGCTCGCGCGACGGGATGCACAGCGCGAATTCGCCGGAAGCGTCGATCAGCGTGCGCGTATGGGTGTTCTTGTCCACCACCACCAGCATGCGGGCGGGGTTGAAGTCCAGCGGCATGGCCCAGGCCGCCGCCATGACGTTGCGCCGGTCGCCGTGGGCGCTGGTGACCAGCACCGTGGGGCCGTGGTTCAGCAGCAGGTAGGAACGGGACAGTTCGACGGGCTGGATATCGGGCGCATGGGACACGCTGGACTCGCTTGGAACGCCGGCAGCTCGGGACGCGCCTGCGCCTAGAACATGCCGTTCTTGTTGGCGGGGTTTTCGGGAATGTCCTGGCTCACGTCCCAGTGCTCGACGATCTTGCCGTTCTCGAGGCGGAAGATGTCCACCACGGCCTGGCCGCGGTCTTCGGGCGTGTCCTTCCACAGGTTGTGGATCATGACCAGCTCGCCCTCGGCGATCACGCGCTTGATCTCGACGACGGCCTGCGGATGCTGCTCGAAATACGCCGGGAAGTAATCCTGCGTGGGGCCGACGCCGTCGGGCATGTAGGGATTGTGCTGCACGTACTTGTCGCCCACGTACAGGCGCACCGCCTCGTCGACGTCGCGGTCCAGGAACATCATGCGGAAAAAGGCCACCGCGATCTCCTTGTTGGACTGCGGCGCGGCGAACGCGGGCGACAGCGCCAGGCCGCCGGCGACCAGCAGCGTACAGAAAGCCAAGGATTTCAAGGGGATACGCATACGAAACGACTCAAGTCAGGACATCGGCTGGCGGTTCGCCAGTTTACAAATAAAAGACGGCGTCCCGGCCCATTTCCCGCCAGCGCCCGGGGAAATCGGGCGTCAAAACGACAATGGCCCGCCATTGGGCGGGCCGGCTCCGTTCCGGGCAGCCTGCCCGGGCGGAAAGGATCAGTATCCGACGGTGAAACGGCGGCGTGTATGCCGGGGCGTCTCGATCTCGTCGGCCAGCGCGATGGCGTAGTCTTCCATCGAGATCCAGCTCTTGCCCTCGTCGTCGGCCAGCAGCACGTCATCGCCCAGGCGGAACTTGCCAGTGCGCTCGCCCGGCTCGAACAGCGCGGACGGCGACAGGAAGGTCCAGTTCAGCACCTTCTCCTGGCGCAGCGCGTCCAGGAACACCACGCCGGCGCGGGCCTCGGGCTTGTAGGCGTCGGGGAACTCGGGGGTGTCGATCAGCATCTTGCCGGGCGCCACCTGCAGGCTGCCCGCGCCGCCGACCACCAGCAGGCGCGGCACGCCGGCGTCCTTGACCGCTGCGATCAGCGGCTTGGCGTCGGATGAGACGAAGCGCGAGGCGCTGACCACGGCGTCGTGGCCAACCAGCAGCGCGGTCAGGCCCTGCGGATCGGTGGCGTCACCCTGCTTGACGGTCAGGCCGGGCTGGGGGTTGACGTCGCCCAGGTTGCGGGCGATGCCGGTCACCTGGTGTCCGCGCTTGAGCAATTCGTCAGCAACGCGCGAACCCACGCGGCCGGTAATGCCGATCAATGCGATTTTCATGGTCTTGCTCCTGTCAGTAGGAACCGGGCGCGCTTGCCTTGCGGACTGTCCGTAAGCCCCGCCGCGGTTCAGGCAACACCATGCTATTCGGTCGAATCGATGGGAAAAACCCACCGGAACGGACGAGTTCTTTGCAATCCGCGCACCAATGCCGGCGAATGCGCCGCCGACCCGCGCCGCGAACCGCGCGCGGCGCATGGCCACAGTGTGCGCCGGGCGGCGGCGCTTGAACAGCGGCGCCACCGCGGCCGCGTCAACCCGCCGCGCGCTGCGCCTGATAGACCTGCAGATGCGCGTAGGCCACGCGCAGATAGGTCGCGTCCACGCCCAGCGTGGCGGCGCGGCGCACCATGTCGCCGACGATGTGGTCGGCCTCGACCGGCAGGCCCTGGCTCAGGTCGCGGAACATGGACGCGGTCATGGGCTGGCTGGTGTCGGTCAGGATCTTCAGCACCGAGGCGTCGGCCTCGGGCCGCACCGCATGCCCGGACGCGGCCGCCACGGCCTGCGATTCGCGCAGCAGGGCGCGCAGGATGTCGGCGCCGTCGTCGGTGGCGGCGATCCGGCCCACCGGCCCGCGCATCAGGCAGGTGCCGGCCGCCAGCGTGGTCAGGAATACGTATTTTTCCCACACGTCCTGGTGGATGTTGTCGCTCAGGCGGCTGCTGAATTCCCCGCCGGCCAGCGCCTGCGCCAAGGCCTCGCAGCGCGCGCTGCGGGCCGGGCCGGCGCGTTCGCCGAACACGATGCTGGCGAACTTGCCCAGGTGCACGACCTCGCCGTCCGGCCCCAGGGTGGCGTTGATCTGGCATAGCCCGCCCAGCACGCGCCGCGCCTCGAACTCGCGGTCCAGCACCTCGTATTGCAGCACGCCGTTCATGATGGGCAGCACCGCCGTGTCCGGCCCCACGGCCGGGCGGATGGCCTCGATGGCGCTGGCCAGGTCATAGGCCTTGCAGCTCAACACCACCACGTCGTAGGCGCCGTCCAGCGTCTGGCTGGTGGCGAGCTTGGGATGCACCACGGCGTCGCCCAGCGGGCTGCGGATGCGCAGCCCCTGCTCGCGCAGGCGCGCCGCGCGCGGCTCGCGCACCAGGAAGGTCACGTCCGCGCCGGCCTGGGCCGCGCGTCCGCCAAAGTAGCCGCCGGTGCCGCCGGCGCCCAAGAACAACAAGCGCATGTCTGTCTCCTGTCTGGCAGCCCGCAAGTCTTGCGGGCGAACGCGGACATTATGCGCGCGGCCGCGGCCCGGCTGAAGCCACGGGCCAAAGCCACGGACCGAAATCACGGGCTGGCGTTCAGGGCTGCGCGTGGCGCGCCCAGGCCTCGTAGCCGCCGCGCAGCGCCCAGGTGCGGCGATAGCCGGCGGCGCGCAGCCGCCGGGCCAGCATCGCGGCCGAGACCTCGTTGGGGCAGGCGCAATAGACCACGATGTCGGCGTCCTGCGCGTCCGCCTCCAGCGGCGGCAGCGGCGCGCGCAGGTCCACCGCGATGGCGCCGGGAATGCGCTGGGCGTCGCGCTGGGCCTCGGGCCGCACGTCGAACACCAGCGCCTGGCGGCCGTCCTGGCGCCAGCGCATCAGCTCGTCGACCGACAGCCTCGGGATCACGCGCAGCTTGCGCACCAGCACCCAGCGGCGCAGCGCGCGCACGATGATGTACAGCGCCAGCAGCGCGGCCAGCAGGCCCAGGCCCATGGCGCCATAGTTCGCCAACAGGTCCAGCACGTCGTTGACCACGCCATGGAACAGGCCGCCCAGCAGCAGGGCCGAGCCGGCCCAGATCATCGCGCCGACCAGGTCGTACAGCAGGAAACGGCGCAAGCCGGTGCCGGTCAGGCCGGCCATGACGGTGGACAGCGCGCCCGCGCCCGGCAGGAACTTGCACACCAGCAGCGCGCGCACGCCGACGCGCAGGTACAGCCGCTGCGTCTGGCGGATGCAGGAATCCTGCGACAGCGACAGCTTGCAGACCACGCCCAACAGGCGCGAACCGTAGCGCCGGCCCGCCAGGTACCAGAGGCTGTCGGCCAGCAGGCAGGCCAGCGTGGCCGCGATCCACGGCGCCAGCCAGCCTGCCGTGCCGGCCAGCGCGCCGGCGGCGATCAGCATGGGATAGGCGGGCACGGGCAGGCCGGCCTGTTCGATCAGGACGTTTCCGAACACCAGCCAGGCGCCGTACTGCTCCAGCAGCAACTGTATGTCTTGCATCGTGTCTTCCGACGGGCCGCGCGGCGCGCGGCCGGGTTCAGGGACTGGCCGCCCCGCGAGGGGCTGGCCCGGTCCGGCACAGCGGGGCGACGCCAAACGCGCGCGCCCGCGCCGGAATTTTAGGCGGCCCGGGCGGCCTTGCCAGCCCGGGCCGGTGGAACACAGCATTGCGCGGCGCGCCAGGATTTGAACGCGCCGCCGTCCACCACCTGCAAAGCCGCACCAAGGTGGTGCCGACAATCCCCGCCGGCGTGCCTATAATCCTGCCCGGCCATCAGGTTTCCCCGACTTGCCGCGGGAACGCCGCATGGCATACAAATTGCTTCGCCATGGCAGGCCGCGAACCCGACCGTTCGGATGGGCGCGCCTGCCTGCGCCCCATCCGATGACCGATCCCAAGACCACGCATCCGCCCGCTCGCCCCGGCTCGTCCGCCGGCGGCCGCAGCCATCGGGCGGCGAGGGGCCGCGCGCGCGGCGATCGCGTCCTTTCCCCATTCCCGTCCATCCCCGCGAAGGAGCCCCACGCATGAACTCCCTAATCCCCTCGTCCGCCCGCCGCGGCCTGCTCAAGCTGGCCGCCGCCGCCGGCGCGCTGATGCTGGCCGGCACGGTCCAGGCCCAGGCGCCCGCCAAGGTCAAGGTCGCCGCCATCTACACGGTGCCGGTCGAACAGCAGTGGGTCTCGCGCATCCACAAGGCGCTGACCGCCGCCCGCGACCGCGGCGAGATCGACTACGCGTTCTCCGAGAACGTCACCAACGCCGACTACGAGCGCGTCATGCGCCAGTACGCCGAGCAGGGCAACAAGCTGGTGGTGGGCGAGGCCTTCGCGGTCGAGGCCGCGGCGCGCAAGGTGGCCAAGGACTATCCGCAGACCGCCTTCCTGATGGGTTCCTCGGGCAAGCCGCAGCAGCCCAACTTCGCGGTGTTCGACAACTACATCCAGGAACCGGCCTACCTGACCGGCATGATCGCGGCCGGCATGAGCCAGACCGGCAAGATCGGCCTGGTGGGCGGCTACCCCATCCCCGAAGTGAACCGCCTGATGCAGGCCTTCATCGAGGGCGCGCGCGAGATCAATCCCAAGGCCGAGTTCACCGTCACCTTCATCGGCTCCTGGTTCGATCCCCCGAAGGCCAAGGAAGCCGCCTTCGCCATGATCGACAAGGGCACCGACGTGCTCTACGCCGAACGCTTCGGCGTGTCGGACGCCGCCAAGGAACGCGGCAAGCTGGCCATCGGCAACGTGATCGACACCCAGCCCCAGTACCCCGAGACCGTGGTGGCCTCGGCCCTGTGGAGCATGGAGCCGACCATCGACGAGGCGCTCAAGCAGGTCAAGGCCGGCGCCTTCAAGGCCGACGACTACGGCCAGTACTCGCTGATGAAGCACAAGGGCTCGTCGCTGGCGCCGCTGGGCACCTTCGCCGGCAAGATCCCGGCCGACCTGATCGCCAAGGTGGAAGCCAAACAGAAGGCCATCCTGGACGGCAGCTTCAGCGTCAAGGTCAACGACAAAGAACCCAAGTCCTCCGCGCGATGAGCCCGGCGCCGCTCGCCCTGCGACTGACGGGGATCACCAAGCGCTTCGGCAGCCTGACGGCCAACGACGACATCTCGCTCACGCTCGGACAGGGCGAGGTGCTGGCCCTGCTGGGCGAGAACGGCGCCGGCAAGTCCACGCTGGTGTCGATCCTGTTCGGCCACTACGTGGCCGACGCCGGCGCCATCGAGGTCTTCGGCCAGCCCTTGCCGCCGGGCCGGCCCGACGCGGCGCTGGCCGCGGGGGTCGGCATGGTGCACCAGCACTTCACGCTGGCCGACAACCTGACCGTGCTGGACAACATCATGGTGGGCACGGAATCGCTGTGGAAGCTGGCTTCCGGGCGGCGCCAGGCCCGCCGCAAGCTGGTCGAGCTGGGCCAGCGCTTCGGCCTGGGCGTGGATCCCGACGCGCGCGTCGGCACGCTGTCGGTGGGCGAGAAGCAGCGCGTTGAAATCCTGAAGGCGCTGTACCGCGGCGCGCGCGTCCTGATCCTGGACGAGCCCACCGCCGTGCTGACGCCGCAGGAAGTCGACGGCCTGTTCGCCACGCTGCGCGGCTTCGTGGACGAAGGCCTGGCCGTCATCTTCATTTCGCACAAGCTGGACGAAGTCATGGCGGTGTCGCGGCGCGTGGCCGTGCTGCGCCAGGGCAGGCTGGTGGCCGAGCGCGAAACCGCCGCCACCACGCCGGCCGAGCTGGCCGAGCTGATGGTGGGCCGCAAGGTCGCCATGCCGCACGCCGAGGCCGTGGCCGCCGCCGAGCAGGCGGCGCCGGTGATCGCGCTGTCGCAGGTGACGGTGCGCGACCGCGACGGCGCCACGCGCCTGGACAGCCTGGACCTGACCGTGCACCGGCACGAGATCGTGGCCATCGCCGGCGTGGCCGGCAACGGCCAGCAGGCGCTGGTGTCGGTGCTGACCGGCCTGCGCCAGCCCAGCGACGGCGCGATCCGGCTGGGACCGGAGCGCGCCCCCGCGCCCCGCACGCCCGCCGGCTGGACCGCCGCGCGCGTCGGCCGCATCCCGGAAGACCGCCACGGCGAAGGCATGATCGGCGACAGCCCGCTCTGGGAAAACGCCATCGTCGAGGACCTGAACGACCCGCGCTTCGCGCGCTGGGGCATGATCCGCGCGCGCGCCGGCCGCGCCTACGCGCAGGCGCTGGCCAAGCAATTCGACGTGCGCGCCGCCTCGCTGGACGTGCGCACCCGCAGCCTGTCCGGCGGCAATATGCAGAAGCTGATCCTGGGCCGCACGCTGGCCCGCGAGCCGGACTTCATCGTGGCCGACCAGCCCACCTGGGGCCTGGACATCGGCGCCGTGGCCTATGTGCGCGAACAGCTGCTGGCGGCCCGCCGACGCGGCGCCGGCGTGCTGCTGGTGTCCGAGGACCTGGAAGAGATCTTCGCGCTGGCCGACCGCATCGCCGTGCTGTGCGGCGGCAAGCTGGTCGACGTCAAGCCGGTCGCGCAATGGACGCCGGCCAGCGTGGGCCTGGCCATGACGGGAACGCGCGCCTAGGGCCGGTCACGCCCCGGCCCGCGCTTCCCACCCATCACCGAGCAAACATACGCATGAAACTACTCCTGGAACGCCGCCCCGAGCCCAGCCGCCTTGCGCTGGCGCTGGCTCCCGTCGCGGCCATCCTCTTCACCCTGGCTGTCTGCGCGCTGCTGGTGGCCTGGGCCGGCGCGCCCGTCGGGCGCACCTACGCGCTGCTGTTCGAAGGCGCCTTCGGCTCGCGCTTCGCGCTGTCCGAGACCCTGACCCGCGCCACGCCGCTGATGCTGACCGGCCTGGCCTGCGCGGTGGCCTTCCGCGCGCGCTTCTACAACATCGGCGCCGAGGGCCAGCTGTACCTGGGCGCGCTGGCGGCCGTGGCCGTGGGCGGCCTGCACGACGGCACCGGCTTCGACCTGCCCGTGCCCATGCTGTTCGCCGGCATGATGCTGGCCGCCGCGCTGGCCGGCGCGCTGCTGCTGCTGATCCCCGCGCTGCTCAAGACGCGGCTGGGCGTGGACGAGGTGGTGACCACGCTGCTGGGCAACTTCATCGTGCTGCTGTTCGTCTCCATGATGCTGGACGGTCCCATGAAGGACCCGATGGCCATGGGTTGGCCTCAGTCGGTGGCGCTGAACGGCGACCTGGAGCTGGGCAAGCTGATCGAGCGCACCCGCGCCCACACCGGCCTGTTGTGGGCGGCCGGCCTGGCGCTGGGCCTGTGGCTGCTGAACCGCTACACGGTGTTCGGCTTCCAGATGCGCGCGGTCGGCGCCAACGCGCACGCCTCGCGCTTCCTGGGGCTGCCGGTCAGCCGCGTGATGCTGGGCACCGCCATGTTGTCGGGCGCGCTGGCCGGGCTGGCCGGCGCCATCGAGGTGGCGGGCCGCACCGGCTACGTCACGCTGGACATGTCGCCGGGCTACGGCTACACGGGCGTGGTGGTCGCCATGCTGGCCGGCCTGCATCCGCTGGGCGTGATCCTGGCCAGCGTGTTCGTGGCCGGCATGCTGGTCGGCGCCGACAGCATGAGCCGCGCCATCGCCGTGCCCAACTACATCGCCGACGTCATCGTCGCCACCTCGCTGCTGGCCATGCTGGTGGCGACGCTGTTCGCGCAATACCGCCTGCGCCGCAACCGGGGCTGAATCATGGAATGGATGGATCTGCTGAGTTCTTCGGCGTTCTGGGTCGCGGTGCTGCGCCTGGCCACGCCGCTCATCCTGGGCACGCTGGGCGTGCTGCTGTGCGAGCGCGCCGGCGTGCTGAACCTGGGCATCGAGGGCATCATGGCCGCCGGCGCCTTCACCGGCTGGCTGGTGGTCTACCTGGGCGCGCCGCTGTATGTCGGCGTGCTGGCGGCGGCGCTGGCCGGCGCCGTGTTCGGCCTGCTGCATGCCGTGCTGACCGTGCCGCTGGGCCTGTCGCAGCACGTATCGGGGCTGGGCGTGACGCTGCTGGCCACCAGCCTGAGCTACTTCGCCTACCGCGTCACCTTCCCCAGCGTGAACACGCCGCCCACGATCACGCCCTTCGCCGAGATGAAATTCCTGGCAGGCATACCCGTGATCGGCCCGGTGCTGGCCGGCCAGACGCCCATGACGCTGCTGGCGCTGGCGGCGGTGCCGCTGCTGGCCTGGGTGCTGAACCGCACGCCGGTGGGCCTGGCGGTGCGCATGGTGGGCGAGAATCCCGCCGCCGCCGAGGGCCAGGGCCTGTCCGTCACCCGCCTGCGCATCGGCGCCATCGTCGCCGGCTCGGCGCTGATGGGCGTGGCCGGCAGCTTCCTGACGCTGGCCGCCTTCAACGCCTTCTTCTTCAACATGGTCAACGGCCGTGGCTGGATCTGCGTGGCGCTGGTGGTGTTCGCCTCGTGGCGTCCCGGCAAGGCGCTGCTGGGCGCGCTGATCTTCGCCTTCTTCGACGCGCTGCAGCTGCGCCTGCAGCAGGGCGGGGCGGCGCTGCCGGGCCTGCCCGAGCTGCCGTATCAGGTATACCTGATGCTGCCGTACCTGCTTTCCATCCTGGCCCTGGTGGTGATGGCGCGCCGCGCCGCCTACCCGCAAGCCTTGATGAAACCCTACCGCAAGGGCGAACGCTAGAGGGGGTGTAGGCCCCCCCGAAGCGCTGCGCGCTTCCCCCCAGGGGGCGTCGCGACGGACCGGCAGAGCCGGCTCCGTGCGACCCCGATGGGGCGACGCTTCGTTCATGCGACGACGGTAAACGCAGCGCCATGAACCACTGACATCTTCCGCGAGGAACCACCATGCTCGACCTGATCATCAAACGCTGCACGCTGCCCGACGGCCGCCAGGACATCGACATCGGCATCGCCCAGGGCCGCATCGCGGCGCTGGAGCCGGCGCTCAAGGCCGAGGCCGCGCGCACCATCGACGCGGCCGGCCAACTGGTGTCGCCGCCTTTCGTGGACGCGCACTTCCACATGGACTCGACGCTGTCCTTCGGGCTGCCGCGCGTGAACCAGTCGGGCACGCTGCTCGAAGGCATCGCGCTGTGGGGCGAACTCAAGCCGCTGCTGACGCAGGAGGCGCTGGTCGAGCGCGCGCTGGCCTATTGCGACTGGGCCGTGGCGCGCGGCCTGCTGGCGATCCGTTCGCACGTGGACGTGTGCGATCCGCGCCTGCTGGCGGTGGAAGCGCTGCTGCACGTGCGCGAGCGGGTCAAGCCCTACCTGGACCTGCAGCTGGTCGCCTTCCCGCAGGACGGCGTGCTGCGCGCCCCCGGCGCGCTGGACAACCTCAAGCGCGCGCTGGACATGGGCGTGGACGTGGTCGGCGGCATTCCGCATTTCGAGCGCACCATGCAGGACGGCGCGGAATCGGTGCGCCTCCTGTGCGAGCTGGCCGCCGAGCGCGGCCTGCGCGTGGACATGCACTGCGATGAGAGCGACGATCCGCTGTCGCGCCACATCGAGACCCTGGCCTACCATGCGCAGCGCCTGGGCCTGCAGGGCCGCGTCACCGGCTCGCACCTGACGTCCATGCACTCGATGGACAACTACTACGTGTCCAAGCTGATCCCGCTGATGCGCGAGGCCGGCGTGTCGGCCATCGCCAACCCGCTCATCAACATCACGCTGCAGGGCCGCCACGACAGCTATCCCAAGCGCCGCGGCATGACGCGCGTGCCCGAGCTGCTGGCCGCCGGCGTGCCGGTGGCCTTCGGCCACGACTGCGTGATGGATCCCTGGTACAGCCTGGGCTCGGGCGACATGCTGGAGGTCGCGCACATGGGCCTGCACGTGGCACAGATGACGGGCCAGGACGCCATGCGCGCCTGTTTCGAGGCCGTGACCACGACCCCGGCCCGCATCCTGGGCCTGGACGACACCGGCCTGGCGGTGGGCAAGCGCGCCGACCTGGTGCTGCTGCAGGCGCGCGACGCGGTCGAGGCGCTGCGCCTGCGCGCCACGCGCCTGATGGTGCTGCGCGCTGGGGAAGTCATCGCCGAAACCCCGCCGGCCACCGCCACGCTGAACCTGCCGGGCCGCCCCGCGCAGGTCAGCTTCCAGACGCCGGCCCGCTGAGCGCATCCGGCGCGGCGGCCACGCCGCGCCGGATGCGCCCGACACCGCTCCGCCTTACTTCAACGGCATGCAGATGCAGGTCTGCAATTCCGCCGGCGGCGTGATGCGCGGGTCGTTCATGTACATCTCGAACATGGGGAAGTCCGCCGGCACCTCGCCGCTGCCGGGCAGCCATTCCGAGAACATCCAGTTGTAGGGCTTGTCCATCTCGTTGTACGGGCCGGTATAGGTCAGGATGGCGCAGCGGCCTTGCGGGATCTCGAAGCGTTCCAGCTCGTCGCCCAGGTCGGCGTCGGGCGCGACCGACATGCCGGCCTTGGAGCGCAGCTCGCTGGCCGGCACCTGCTCGGGGTCGTCCAGGTACACACCGTAGCCGACCGATTCGGGCCGCGCCAGGCCGCGGCTGGCGGCCAGCATGAAGACGCGGGTGAACAGCGGGCCGATCTCCTGGTAGCTGCCGCGATGCGACAGAACCGCCAGCGTGGCGCCGGGAAAGGTTTCGATCTTGATGGGGTACATGCCTAGCTCCTGTGGGTCGAAGGGACGGGAGCGGGCGGCCCGGTAGCGCCCCGGCGACATGCCGAAGGTCGCGCCGAATGCCCGGTTGAACGCCGCGTCCGACTCATAGCCGGCGCGCTGCGCCACTTCGCGCAAGGAAGCCTCGGGCCGCCCCAGCGCCACCGCCGCGCGGTGCATGCGGATGCGCTGCACGGTGGCATTCACCGTTTCTCCCATCAAGGCGCGGTAGACGCGATGGAAGTGGTACGGCGACAGACAGGCCAGGTCCGCCATCCGGTACAGGTCCGGGTCGGCATCGGGATGGCTCGCCAGCCAGCGCAGGACGGGTTCCAGACGCTGGCCATACTGGTTCAGGGTTTCGGGCTTCATGCGGTCTCCTTGGAACGCACTGTAGCGGCGGCCCATTTGCAGATTTTGCGATTTTCACGTGCCGGGCGGCGCGCGCCCCCAGCGCCGGATCGCGGCATCCCGCCAGCACGGAAACGCCGCGAGGATTGCCGGCGCGCTAGCGGACGGTCATCTTGTTCCAGCGCGCGTTGAACGCGGGACGGTCGGCGTTGATGCGCTCCCAGTTCACGATCTTGGCGTTGGTCATATAACCCTGGAAGCGCTTGAACGACACGACATGGTCGGGCGGCGGCGAGACGTTCTTGTTCGACGGGAACAGCCCGCCCGTCTCCAGCGCCTTGACCTGCGCCTCCACCGACAGCAGGTACAGCGCCAGCTGCTGCGCCAGTTCCGGCTCGCTGTTGCGGGCCACCACGCACTCGGCCACCATCAGCACCGCCGAGCCTTCCTTGGGCGCGGCGTACTCCACCGGCACGCCCAGCCGTTTCAGGCGCATGACGGCGGTGGGCGACAGCGGAAACAGCGCGGCCTCATCGGCCTCGACCAGCTCGCCCAGCCGGGCCGAGTCAGGCAGGTATTCCCGCACATTGACCCCGACCGAACCGGGCCAGGCGCGAAAGCCCGGGCCGGTGTCGGCATCGGTGCCGCCCTGGATGCGGTTGAACATCAGGAAGGCATGCAGGCCGAAGGTGCTGGCGGCGGCGGACTGCATCACCACCTTGCCCTTGTACCGGGGGTCGGCCAGGTCCATCCAGGACGTGGGCGGCGCCCAACCCTGGCGAGCGAACAGGCGGGTGTTGTAGCCCAGCCCGGTCATGCCGACGTTCAGGCCCACCGCCTTGCGGTCGCGCCGGACGGCAGTGGGATACAGCTCGCGCAGCACCGGGTCGTCCCTGAGCGGCTGGCACAGGCCGGCGGCGACAGCTCGCACCATGACGCCGTCATCCAGGAACATCAGGTGCATGCCGGGCTTGCCCTTCTGCGCCTGGGCGCGGGCCAGCACCTCGGCGGACGTGCCCGGCACCACTTCGATCCGCACGCCCTGGGCGCGCTCGAACTCCGGAAACACGTGCTGCGAATAGGCTTCGGCCATGCCGCCGCCGTTCATGCCCACGTACAACGTCTTTTGCTGGGCCGGGGCGACGGCCGGGAGCAGGACGGCCATGGCCGCGCCGGCCAGCAGCCGCAACGCCTTGCCCAGGCGGACGGGGCCGCCTTGCTTTTTGCTCATCATCGTGACTCCGGAGTGCGTCGGACTAAAGAATACTGCCGCAAACATGACGCCAGGAATGCCGGCCTTGACCCGGACGGCACACCCCGGCGATAGTGGCGGCCTCCTGGGGAGGAACCACATGAAGCCTTACATCGCCGTTCTGGTTGCCGCCTTCGCCCTGACAGGCTGCATGACCATGTCCAGCGTGGAACAGCGCAGGCCTTTGTTCGAATCCGATACCGCCAAGCCCTTGGAGGTCTACGTCAACTGCGTGCATGAAGCCTGGGTCGAGCTGGGCGGCGCCGACGTGTTTCGGCGCCAGGGCAGCGTGCGCGTCCGCAACATCGCCGGCGGCATACTGGAC